>JAGWTX010000311.1 GCA_028875955.1 Bacteroidota bacterium
TGAAGCTGGATGTATTTACATTTTTAAAGACCTGTACGGATCGTTTCGATTTTATTTTTGCAGGCCCGCCCTATGCCCTGGGTACGATTGATGAATTACCCAGGATCATCGTATCCCAGAACCTGATCGCAAAAGGAGGTTTTTTTGTACTCGAACACACACCGCGAAATCAATATGACAAATTTCCCGGTTTCCAGATGATGCGGAATTATGGTACCACCCAATTTTCTTTTTTTACATCAGTGGAAGAAAATACCCCATCGCAATAACTGATGAAGGAATCAATGAATGAACATGCAACCCATTTTTTTTATAACCGGTATCGGAACAGGTGTAGGTAAGACACTGGCAGCCTCCATACTCACGGAAGCCCTCAGGGCTGATTATTGGAAACCCGTACAGGCTGGGTTTGCAGAGGGTACGGATACGGAAACCCTGCAATCATTGATCAGCAATCCCGTATCCGTTTTCCATCCCGAAATGTATCGCTTGCCCATGCCGGCATCTCCCCATATCGCGGCCAGGAATGCCGCCGTGACCATTGATCTGGATGCGATCGCAGATAAAGCAAAGCAACTGGCTCAAACCACCGGTACCAGACCCCTGCTAATCGAAGGGGCAGGCGGACTTCTCGTACCACTTACAGAACAGCAACTGATCGCAGACCTGGTTGAAAAGATAGGAGCACAACTGATCATCGTCAGCAGGAATTACCTGGGTAGTATCAATCATTCCCTGTTAACAGCAGCCTATTGCAAAAACAGGGGATTACCCGTTGCCGGGTGGATCTTTACCGACCAGTATCTGGATTATGAAAATGAAATCGTAGAATTATCCGGTTATCCTTCTTTGGGAAGGATCCCTTTTATGGGAAACATCAATGCCGACACTGTTCTTGAACAGGCGAACCTATTGATTCAGTCGGGTATCAGACAAAGATTAAGCATCCATGAATAAACAGGAACTCAGACAAGTATACAGAAGCAAAAGAACCGGTATCGACGACCGGGAAAGATTACGCATGGATGATCTGCTCCTGCTGCAGTTCCAGCAATTTGACTATGCTTCCGTTCAGTTTGTTTTGAGTTACTGGCCCATGGCCAGACAGGCAGAACCCAATACCCATTTGTTTACTGCCTATCTGCGGCACATGGTACCGGGTCTGCAGATGTCCTATCCATTGATCCAACCAAACCTGCCGGAGATGACAGCCATTGCTGTTACCGAAGAAACAGTGTATCATACCAATTCCTGGGGGATTACAGAACCCAGGGAAGGCACCATCCTTTCACCGGAAGTCATAGACCTGGTTTTTGTACCCATGCTGGTTTGTGATAAAAAAGGCTATCGGGTCGGATATGGTAAAGGGTATTACGACCGATACCTGGCACAATGCAGGGAAGATATTGTTAAGATCGGTTTTTCCTACTTCGATCCCATTGAGGAAATCTCAGACACCGGGCATTTTGACGTACCTTTAACCTATTGTATCACACCCCGGCAGACTTATGAATTTTAACACGATATTCCTGAAATCCTTCCGTGTTTTATTGTTCCCCCTCGCTTTGCTGTATGGACTGATCATTCGTATACGCAATTGGTTATTTGATAAGCAATACCTGAAATCGGCAGATTTTAATTTTCCGCTGATTTGTATCGGGAACCTATCTGTTGGCGGAACGGGAAAATCACCCATGGTGGAATACCTGATCGAACTGTTGCAACCCAAATTCAGGATCGGAACCCTGAGCCGGGGCTATAAGCGGAGAACCAAAGGGTATGTCATTGCCAACCAGGAAACAACGGCCCTGGAACTGGGCGACGAACCCATGCAGTTCCACAGCAAATTCCCGGATATCACCGTTGCTTCCTGCGAGGAAAGAATCGTTGGTATCCCACATATGTTACAGGATGTGCCCGGTCTGCAGGCGATTATCCTGGATGACGCATTCCAGCACCGTTCGGTTAATGCGGGTCTGAATATTCTGCTTACCGATTACAGCAATCTTTATCCGCATGATTTTTATCTCCCCACCGGAGACCTAAGGGATGAAAAAAAATCAGCCGCCAGGGCAGAGATCATTGTTGTAACCAAATGTCCGTATAACCTGGAGGAAGCCGAAAAACAGGAGATCATCCGTACCCTGGATCCCCATCCGGATCAACTGGTGTTTTTTACCACCATTGAATACGGAACCCCTTACCATATCGTAAACCATGGGGATGAATGGATGATCACACCGCGGGATGAGATCTTACTCGTTTGCGGTATCGCCAATCCCAAACAGCTAAAGGATTACCTGCTGGCCAAGACACATACCTATTACCAGCAGGATTTTTCTGATCACCATATTTTTTCCATCGATGACCTGAACGAGATCAAAGAAAAATATGAATCCATCCAGGCTAAAGACAAAATGATCCTCACCACGGAAAAAGATGCGGTAAGACTATTGAAATTCAAAGAAGAACTGACCCATATTCCCATGTATGTATTGCCCATCCGGCATTTCTTCTTATTTAACGAAGGTGGACAATTTAACGAACGGGTGACTGATTTTATCACGAACTTTCAGTTCAAGAAGAACCTATGACAAAAAAGAAATCGAAACAGAAATCCAGGTCAAAAACAACCCCTCAGACAACGCTGAAAGGCAAACTGGAAGTGACCCGTTCCGGGATGGGGTATGTGATCGTGGAAAATGTGGAAGGAGATGTACTGGTAAAACCTGGCGATTTCAACACCGCCCTGCATGGTGACACCGTACGGGTAAAAGTAGTGAAGGAAAATGCAAGAACCGGGAAAAAAGAAGGCAGGATCACCGAAGTGGTCGATAGAAAACAAACCGAATTTATCGGGCACTTGCAGCTTTCCACCAATTATGCATTCTTTATCCCGGATACCGATAAACCCATGCCCGATCTCTTTATTCCTTTGGGCGAACTCAATGGCGCTAAAAATAAGGACAGGGTAGTGGCTCGTTTGGTAAAATGGGATAAGGACGATAAGAAACCGGTGGGTACGATTGTCAGTGTGATGCTGCCGGAAGATGAGAATGATGCCGCAATGAAAGAGTTACTGGCACAGGCCGGTTTCCCATTGAGTTTTCCCGAAGATGTGCTGGAGGAGTCAGAAAGGCTTCCCGATATACTCGATAACAACGAGATCAGTAAGCGAAGGGATTGCAGGGATATCCTCACATTCACCATCGACCCTGCAGATGCAAAGGATTTTGACGATGCCATTTCCTTACGCACTTTACCCAACGGTTTGTACGAGATTGGTGTGCATATCGCCGATGTAAGCTATTATGTACACCCGGATACGGAACTGGATGCAGAAGCCTATAAACGGGCTACCTCTGTTTATTTGCCGGACAGGGTAAATCCCATGTTACCCGAAAGGATCTCCAATGAACTCTGTTCGCTTCGTCCGCATGAAGATAAATTTACCTTCTCTGCCATTTTCCAGATGAATGCCAGGGGAGAAGTCAAACAATACTGGCTGGGTAAGACTGTTATCCACTCAGACCATCGGTATGCTTATGAAGACGTGCAACAGATCATTGAAACCAAAAAAGGGGTTCACCAGGATCAGATCCTGTTATTGAATGAGATCGCCCAGCGTTTGCGTAAAAAAAGGTTCAGTAAGGGGGCTATCAATTTTTCCTCTCAGGAAGTACGGTTCACACTGGATGAAAAAGGGAAACCCATCGGTGTTACCGTAAAGGAAAGCAAGGAATCACATCAGTTGATCGAAGAATTCATGTTGCTGGCCAATCGAACGGTAGCAGAAAATGTTGCCAAACAGAAGATCAACAAAAAACCATTACCCTTTCCATACCGGGTTCACGATCAGCCCGACGCAGAAAAGCTGGCACCCTTTATCATTTTTGCCAAAAAACACGGACATACTTTCGATACTTCCTCACCCGAAGCCATTGCCCATAGTTTTAACAGCATGCTTTCTGAAGCCAGGGGTAAC
>JAGWTX010000312.1 GCA_028875955.1 Bacteroidota bacterium
GCCAGTTTTTGTAACACATCTTCCCCGGTGGCAAATTGCCCGGTTTTTGTTTTTTTGGCCTTTGGATCAATCTTTAATATTTCAAACAACACTTCGCCCAACTGTTTGGGTGATGCCAGGTTAAACCTTACCCCCGCCTGTGCGTATACGTTTTCCTCAAACTGTCTGGCATCTTTTTCAAGTTCTTTGCTGTATTCCTGCAAAAAAGCAACATCAATCTTTACACCCTCGAATTCCATATCCGTTAACACGGGAACCAATGGATTTTCAACTTCTGCAAAAACCTTCTCCACCGCTTTTTCTTTGAGCAGGGGAACAAAGACCTGTTTCAGCTGTAGGGTAATATCCGCATCTTCTGCAGCATATTCCTTTACTTTTTCCACATCCACATCCCGCATGGTGCCCTGTGTTTTGCCTTTTTTCCCAATGAGCTCTTCTATGTGTACGGGTTCATAACCGAGGTACTGCGCACTTAATAGATCCATGCTTCTCCGGCCTTCGGGTTCAATCAGGTAATGAGCCAGCATGGTATCAAACAACCGGCCCTTTAGTTCAATGGCATACCATTTCAACACCAGCATATCATATTTCAGGTTCTGACCCACCCAGCAGATATCGGGGTTGTCAAACAAGGGTTGAAGCTGATGCAGGATCTGTTCGGTGATCTTTCTGTCGGCGGGGCAGGGTATATAAAAAGCCTTGCCTTTCTCAAAGGAAAAACTCATACCCACCAGTTCGGCCTCGTTCGCGTCGATATTGGTGGTTTCCGTATCAAAACAGATTTCTGTTTGTTTCAAGAGTTCCTGTAAAAGCGATTGAATGTCCTCCTGCGTTCGCACCAGCTTGTATTCGTGCGTAGTGTTATGAATGTTTTTTTCCGCGAGCAAGCCGGAATTGGTTTCACCTGTTTGGATGGGTGCCGCCGATTCTTTTTTCTGATCGATAAAATCTTTTTTATTCGGGGAAACCGTGTTGCCAAACAGGTCTGTTTGAATGGATTGGGGTGCTGCGTGAAAGGCATTGAACTCATCGCCCAGGATCCTTTTTCCCAGGGTCTTGAATTCAAGTTCGGTAAAGACTTCCACCAGGGCTTCTTTGTTCCATTCCTTTAAGCGGTAATCTTCTTCATGAAAGGTTACGGGCACATTGGTGATAATCGTGGCCAGTTTCTTACTCATGATGGCCATTTCCTTCCCGTTGCGGACTTTCTCTCCCAACGCCCCTTTGATCTTGTCGGCATTGGCGAGGATGTTTTCCAGGTTGTCGTATTCCTTGAGCAGTTTGGCCGCCGTTTTCTCACCCACACCGGGTATACCTGGAATATTGTCAACCGCATCCCCCATCAGGCCCAGCATATCAACCACCTGCTCCACCCGCTGGATATCCCATTTCTCGCAGATTTTTTCTGCCGTAAGTATTTCTTCCGCATTACCAAAAGCAGGCGGCTTATAGATATACACTTTCGGATGAATCAACAGTTGCCCATAATCTTTATCCGGGGTTACCATATATACTTCATAACCCATATCGGCTGCCTGCCAGGCTACGGTTCCGATCACATCATCCGCTTCATAGCCATCCATTTCCACAACAGGAATATTAAAACCGCTGATGATCCTTTTGATATCCGGAAGCGAGTCCAGCAGATCTTCCGGAGCTTCCTGGCGGTTTGCTTTGTAGTCGGTAAAATCTGTATGTCGCTCTGTGGGTGCATGGGTATCAAAACAAACAGCCAGGTGGGTGGGTTTTTCTTTGTTGATCAGGTCAAAAAGCGTGTTGGTAAAACCAAACTGTGCATTTGTGTTCCTTCCCTTGGAAGTGATGCGTGGATTACGTATCAAGGCATAATAGGCGCGGTAGATCAGCGCCAGCGCATCCAGCAAAAAAAGTTTTTTACCCATGGGGCTAAGGTACAGAAACTGAAGCGAGAAAAACAGTCAGATCCGGTGGTCCGCAGATATTTGACACAAAAAACCCTCACCAAATGATGAGGGTTTTTCAAGGGCTTCTTTGTTATTTGATCCCGTATTTGTATTTATAACGTTCATAGAGTTCTTTCTGCTTGTTATCCAGGCTAACATTCCTGCCTTGTATAAAAGCATGGGTTACCGTGCTGCTTTTCATGTCCAGGATGTCTCCATCGCAGATAATGATATTGGCATCCTTACCCACTTCCAGTGAGCCGGTTTTGTCGTCAATACCCAGGATTTTAGCCGCATTCAGCGTAATGGCTTCCAGCGCCTGTTCTTTGGTTAAACCATAGGTAACAGCGGTACCTGCATTGTAAGACAGGTTCATATACCTGCTTTCGTCGTGGGTATCGTTCAGCGCAAACAAGACACCTGCTTTTTGTAATTCGGCCGGCGTTTTATAGGGTTGGTCAACATCATCGTCTTCCATGGCGGGCAGTTCGTGTTCGGGACCCAGGATAACCGCAATATGATTGTTTTTCAGCAGGTCGGCGATCTGATAGCTTTCGCTGCCCCCGACAATCACCACGGAAAAACCAAACTCTTTTACAAAATCAATTGCCACCAGCATCTGTTTTACCTGGTCGCCATGGATATACAGTTTTTGGGTTTTGTCAAACAGACCCTTTACGGCTTCCAGTTTCAGATTGGTTTCCTTGTGTGTGGGTTCCTGCAGATAAGCTTTGGCTTCACGGAAAAAGGTTTTTAATTCCTCCACTTTTTGAAAAGCCGCTTTCACAGGGTCACCCGCCTGGGCACCACCGCGGCCGCCAAATCCGCCAAAACCCCTGCGGCCCATACGGGTGATAAAACTGGGCATGTTGATATGAATCCCGTTGTCCATTTTGTAAGCCGCATCTTCCCAGTTCCAGGCATCGAGCTGTACAACGGTGGATGAACCGCTGATGATTCCGCCTTCGGGTACCACGGAAGCCAGCAGTATACCATTTGCTTTCAATACATTGATAAAGCGTGAATCGGTATTATAGGCCACGATGGATCTTACACTGGGATTGTATTCACCCAGTTCACTATAATCATTGCTTCCCCTGACCCCATTGGCGATCTCTTTTAAACCGAGGTCTGTGGCGGGAAGAATTAATCCGGGGTAGACCTGTTTACCCTTTGCATCGTATACCGACTGACCAAGAAGTGAAGCCGGTGTTTCCTGCCCGATCTTTACAATCTTGCCATTGCTTACTTCAATGGTGGCGTTCTCCAAAACCTGACCGTTTCCCACGTGAACGGTACCGTTGGTAATAAAGAAACGACCCTTGTTTTCTTTTGCGGGATATACGGTTTCCTGGGCTTTTGCAAAACCCAGCAACAGGAATAAGGCCGCTATATTGCTGAATATTTTTTTCATCTGTAATAGGTTTATTGGTTTGTGATATCGTCCAGATCATAGGTGATCAATCCGTTGTGGTGTTCGTGATCGCCGCAGCTTAACAGAATCTGAAAGCTTGGGGTTGCGGGGCGGGTTGGTGCACCACTTCTTTTTTCACCCTGTAATTTATTGATCAGGCGAAAACGGTCTTCCGCAATTTTTTTGCGTTGTGCGGCGTCTTTGGCCAGATCAAAATATACGATACCGTCTACAATGGTCTTTTCGGGTTTTGCATATATACTCAGCGGGTTATCGCTCCAGATAACGATATCAGCATCCTTACCTGCTTTCAGGCTACCCACTTTATCGTCCACATGCAGGGCTTTGGCTGGATTCAGGGTTACCATCTTCAGGGCGTCTTCTTCAGGAACGCCGCCATATTTTACGGTTTTGCCTGCTTCCTGGTTCAACCTTCTGGCCATTTCGGCGTCATCTGAATTGATACAGACATTCAAACCCATCTTATACATGATGGCAGCATTGTAGGCAATCGCATCGGTAACCTCAACTTTATATCCCCACCAGTCAGAGAAGGTGGATGCGTTGGAACCGTGCGCCTTCATCTTGTCGGCCACTTTATATCCTTCCAGGATGTGCGTGAAAGTGTTGAAT
>JAGWTX010000313.1 GCA_028875955.1 Bacteroidota bacterium
AATCTGACGGATGAAGTTGAGAAAAAAGCCTGGGAACTGATTGAAAAAATTGATGCCATGGGCGGCAGCGTAAGCGCCATTGAAGCAGGCTATATGCAGGATGAGATTGCCAGAAGCGCCTATGCCTATCAGCGGAATATTGAAAGTGGTGACAAGATCATCGTTGGCGTTAACCGGTACCAGGTTGAAAAGGAAACACCGATACCCGGATTCAGGATTGATGACCAGATCAGGGTCCTTCAAACCCAAAAACTACAAGCACTCAAAACCAGAAGAAATCCGGAGCAGGTAAGCCGTTGTCTGGAAGGGATCGCTAAGGCAGCCCAAAATGGGGATAACCTGATGCCTGCAGTGATTGAAGCGGCAGAACAGCTTTGCACACTGGGTGAAATGTCCGATGTACTGAGAAAAGTGTTTGGGGAGTATGCATCCTAAAATGGGCCATCAAAAGATTAACTTCTGACAGCCCATCGATTAATGCAAAACCTATATTACCCCAAAACAACAATGAGCGCATAGATCATACCCGGCAGGTAGAATAACAGGGTCAGCAGCAGGTCTAACCAGAATTTGCCATTGATGACGCCTTCATGCAGGTATACGGCCAATGGCGGTAACAAAATAGCCAGAATGACCAATAAAATGGTATTCGTACTGGGTTCTGATGTTCCGGCTTTTTTAGCCGCCTTATACTCTTTCAACGTTTTTTTGGCTTCTGATATCCGCATCCTTCTTTCAACACGGGTCAGGCTTTTAAATTCATGCAAAGCGTCGGTGGTGACGGCATTATCCATGATCACTTCCTTATTTACAGCAGAATCTTTCTTGGAATTAGATACCGGTTCGGATAGTGAATAGGATGCATTTACGGAAGCTGTACTGAAAATGACAGCCAGCAACAGAAAAAGAGTGATTTTTCTCATAAGTGATTTTTATAGGGTTAGAAAGTTTGATTGGTGAAATAAAGTTCTGTTAAATACGGTAATCCGAGTTATAAAGGTTTTGGTTTTGTTTACATAATTCACGGAAATTAACAGAAGCGGTCTTTACAAAGAGGTAAAATTCCAGCCCGCCCTTCATTTCCCATGCACCAAATTTGTATCTTCCTGCTCTAATAGCAGCAGCATGAAAAAAAAAGCTACCCTCCTCTCCTTTTCCTTACTCTGCATACAGGTCTTATTTGCGCAAACCCCCAAATTTATCGCTGATTCCCTGGAATCCTATATCCGAAAGGGTATGAAAGACTGGCAGATACCGGGTCTGGCTATCGCCATTGTACAAGACGGGAAAACCATCTTTATGAAAGGGTTTGGAGAAAGAAACCTGGCTACCCATGAAAAAGTGGATGAAAACACCCTTTTTATGATTGCCAGTAACAGTAAATTGTTTACAGCCACTTCGCTTTCTCAACTGGCTTATGATCATAAACTGGATCTCAATAACAAGATCACCCAATATTTTCCCGACTTCCGGCTCTATGACCCCAACAGTACCCAACTTGTGACCATTAAGGACATGCTCTCGCATCATTTAGGCACCAAAACCTTTCAGGGCGATTTTACTTTCTGGAATGGCAACCTGAGCCGTCAGCAAATCATGCAAAAAATGCGCTTATTACAACCGCCGGGGCAGTTCCGGGTGGATTATGGTTATTGCAACAGTTGTTTTCTAACTGCGGGTGAAGTGATCCCCAGGGTTACCGGAAAACCCTGGGAAGTGTATGTCTATGACAGCATCATCTTACCATTGGGTATGCAAAACACGCATACACTTACAACCGGCATGTCGCAAAGACCGGATGTATCGCTTCCCTATACCAATGCCTTTAGTATCCAATTACAACCACTGCCTTATGACCAGGTGGATAACCTCGGACCGGCAGGCAGCATGATCAGTTGTGTAAAAGATCTTTCCAAATGGCTGCTCTTGCAGTTGGATAGTGGCCGTTATGAAGGCAGAAGGGTTTTACCCTGGGAGGTTATCAAAAAGACCCGTGAAATGTCCACCATCATTTCCAGTCAGCGGAGTTCCCGCCTGCCTACCCATTTTACAGGGTATGGATTGGGCATTTTCATGACTGATTATAATGGCAAACAGGTTTACTGGCATACCGGTGGCGCATTTGGTTTTGTAACCAACACCTGTTTTGTACCCGAAGCCAAATTGGGGATTATCATACTGACCAATAATGATAACCAGAATTTTTATGAAGCATTACGGTATCAGATTCTGGATGCCTATCTGGGGGTTCCCTATGTAAACCGGAGCCAGCAATTCCTGCCGGCTTATCATAGCGAAAGGAAATCTGTGCTCGAAGCCGTTCAGCAGATGGAAGCCAGGGTCGGGAAGGAAACTCCCTCCCTGGCATTGGACAAGTATACAGGTGACTATGAAAATAAATTGTACGGTCTCATCCATATTTCAAAAACAGGCAATGAGCTTTTGATAACATTCAAAGGTCACCGTAACCTGACAGCTAGTTTACAATATATGAGCCAGGGTGAATGGCTGATGAAATACAGCAATCCGGCATTTGGGATTTTCCCGTTGCATTTCGAAATTACCAAAGAAATTGTTACCGGTGTAACCATCAAAGCCAATGATTTTGTAGAATACGATGCCTATGCCTTTACAAAACTTTAAACGATTCACTTTTAAATTCGATACTCACATATGAAACAGATATTAGCAGGTATGCTTCTTTTTTCAGCCGCTGTTTCCGCACAGCAATTACCCGGCAATTATGAGCAGCTGGTAAAAACGGAAACACCCAAAGTCATAGAATGGAGAAGGTATTTTCATGAACATCCGGAATTGTCGAACCGGGAATTCAATACTTCCAAAAAGATCGAAGCCTTTCTGAAAAGCATCGGCATTGAAACAAAGGAAATGGCGAAAACCGGACTGGTTGGCATTTTAAAAGGGGGCAAACCCGGCCCGGTGGTTGCTTTACGAGCAGATATCGATGCATTACCCGTTACCGAAAGAAACAATCTTCCTTTTAAGTCAACCGTTACCACCGAATACAATGGACAAACCGTTGGTGTGATGCATGCCTGCGGACATGATTCGCATATAGCCATGTTGATGGGAACAGCGGAAGTACTCAGTAAGATGAAAAAGGATATCCCGGGAACGGTGGTGTTTCTTTTTCAACCGGCTGAAGAAGGTCCACCCGGTACAGAAGAAGGCGGAGCCCCGCTGATGGTGAAAGAAGGCGCTTTGGATAACCCGAAAGTGGATGCCGTATTCGGCATGCACATTGAATCAGGTCTGGATCTCGGAAAAATATATTACAAACCTGAAGGGTTCATGGCATCTTCGGACTGGTTTACGATCAAGGTAAAAGGGCAACAAAGCCATGGAGCCAATCCCTGGAAATCGATCGATCCCATTGTGGTAAGTTCTGCGATCATCCAGAATCTGCAAACCATTGTCAGCAGACAGATGGATATCACCAAAGCACCGGTTGTTATTACCGTAGGTAAAATAGATGCAGGTGTCCGGCCCAATATCATTCCGGAAGAAGCCATTATGGAAGGCACGATCCGAACACTGGATCCGGGGATGCAGAAAGAAGTGCATGAAAGAATCAGAACCATGGTAAACAATATTGCGGCAGCTTATGGCGCCAAAGCAGAAGTAAACATTGATACCAAAACACTGGTTACTTACAATGATCCGACTTTGGTGGCTGAGTCCCTGCCCTCTTTGGAAAAAGCAGCCGGTGGCAAGCAAAATGTGATTCTCACCCGATGGCAGACAGGAGCGGAAGATTTTTCCTATTATGGCACAAAAGCCCCTGCCTTCTTTTTCTATCTGGGTGCCAGGAAACCGGGTATCACAGAATTACAGGCACCTGCCCATCATACACCCGATTTTTACATCGATGATAGTCGTTTGGATGTAGGTGTGAGAGCATTTTGTCAGCTGGTTTTTGACTATGCATCCCTGCATCAATAAAACC
>JAGWTX010000314.1 GCA_028875955.1 Bacteroidota bacterium
GGTAAAATCCTTGTTCTTCTCAATTCGAGCAGGTTAAGGGCATTGGGGTAAAAATCACGGATATTGGGCTGGACCAGGTGAATGGCCATGTCATACCACAAAGGAATCACAGGGGCATCATTGATGACCATCTGATCCATTTCACGGTACAACTGATGCCTGACTGAATCCCGGGTTTCCTGTATGGCTTCTTCGTAAAGCTTGTCAAAAGCCGGATTCCGGTACCGGGTATAATTGGGTGGAGCGGGGTTTTTGCTATAGAACATGGCCATATAATTTTCCGCATCCGGATAATCTGCAATCCAGCTTCCCCTGAAAAACAAAGCCTCCGATTTTGCCGTCTGTTCCAGCAAAAGACTTTTTTGAACGATCTCCACTTGTACCGGGATGCCAATTTCCTCCAGTTGCCTGGCTGCAAAACTGGCGATATCTGCATAAATGTTGATCGTTAGCAATTTGATGGGGGCCAATCCCTTTCCCTGGGGATGTCCCGCTTCTTTTAGCAGTGCTTTCGCCTTACCGGGATTATAGGAATACCCTTTTACCCAGCGTGTATTCTGGGAAGGAAGACCTCCCGGTACAAAACCGGCTTCCGCCGGGATCCCGATCGAATTGCGCATATACATCATCAGCTGTTTCCGGTTGATGGCATAATTCATGGCCTGCCGGATCCTTTTATCGTTGGTGAATGAATTTTTTACGAGCGGGTTTTCAGGATCGACCAGGATGCCAAAATATTCCGTATTCAGATAAGGATGTTTGTTGAGTTGCAGCTTCCCGATCCATTGTTTACGCAGTTCCCCGTTTTTCATCAGGATTTCATCTTTGAAGGAGGCATCGATATCATTCAGAAAACTCAACTGACCCTGTCTGAACTGTAAGAATTCAGTGGCTTTATTGTCATAAAAACTGATCCGGATGGCATCCAGGTAAGGCAAGGCTTTGCCAGTCGGATCCTTTTCCCAGTAATGCGGGTTTTTATGCAGTATCATTGCTTCGCCCTCTTCCCAGGATGCCAGCTGAAAGGGCCCCGTACCACAGGGATGCCTGCGAAAATCCTTTCCATATTTCTCCACCACTTCTTTGGGTACAATACTGCAATATTGCATACTCAATATGCCCAGTATCGGATGAAAGGGACGGATCAGGTGAAGTTCAAATGTGCTGTCGTTCGGAGCCCTGAAACCTGAAACCGTATCAATCCGGTCGGAAAAAATCCAGGCACCGCTACTGGCTGTTTTTTTATCCCTGATCCTTTGCAGACTGTATACGACATCCGATGCCACACATTTCCTGCCAACCCCGTTTGCAAAAGCTGGGTCATCCTGGAAAAACACACTGTCACGCAGATGAAAGGTATAGGTTAACCTGTCCTTACTTATGTCCCAGCTTTTTGCCAGGGAGGGAACAATATTCAAACCGGTATCCACTTCCACCAGGGTATTATAAAGCTGGTGTATGGGCCACATGATGGACTGGTTTTTTGCAAAAGCCGGATCTAGTGAGGCAATACCGGTGGACTCATTGTAAGAAAACACCTGTTTATCACTAGCCGTATGCCGATGACAGGCGGGAAGTATCAGGCTCAGCAGGCTGTATAGGAAAAATCTTACCTTGCTTTTTCTGAGAAACAAAGGGCGGTTGTTTTTTGATACGAAAGGACTGTTAAGAATTATCGGTTTATCAGCATTCATGCTGCCCGAATATCATAATTTTAAACAATGAATACAAAATTCAAATTATTATGGCTGACCGGATGTCTGATCAGCTTCAGCTCCATGGCGCAATTGGGAGCCATTACAAAACCGTTTACACATCAGGATACCCTGCGGGGAAGCCTGAACCCGGAAAGGACCTGGTGGGATGTAATGTATTATGCCATAGCCGTGGAACCGGATTATGCCAATAAAACCATTCAGGGAACCGTGGATATCGACTTTAAAGTTTTATCTGCAGGAAATGTGATGCAGATTGATCTGCAGGAACCCATGGAACTGGATAAAGCCACCCTTGGGGACAAAGCTTTACAATTTGTTCGGGAGGGGAATGCATACCATGTTTCGATTCCCCAAAAATTAACCATGGGTAGCATTCAAAGCCTGACACTGGCTTTTAGCGGACATCCCAGGGTTGCTGTTCGTCCACCCTGGGACGGAGGCTGGATCTTTACCAAAGACAAAATGGGCCGCCCCTGGATGAGTGTTGCCTGCCAGGGATTAGGGGCCAGTGTCTGGTATCCCTGCAAGGACCACCAAAGTGATGAACCTGATAAGGGAGCCACCTTACGTATCACGGTGGCAGACACCCTGGTTGCCGTAGGAAACGGCCGTCTCGAAAAAACGATTCCCCAAAAAAACGGCAAAATCACCTATGTATGGAAAGTGGTCAATCCCATCAACAATTACAATATCATCCCCTATATCGGTAAATATGTAAACTGGCAGGAAACATTCAACGGGGAAAAAGGGAAACTGGACTGCAGTTATTGGGTGCTGGACTATGATCTGACCAAAGCGAAAGAACAATTCAAACAGGCACCCCTGATGCTGAAATGTTTTGAATACTGGATGGGGCCCTACCCTTTTTATGAAGACAGTTACAAACTGGTTGAAGCACCCCATCTGGGTATGGAACACCAGAGTGCAGTTGCCTATGGAAACCAGTTCATGAACGGTTATCTCGGGAGAGACCTTTCCGGAACCGGATGGGGGCTTAAATGGGACTTTATCATAGTACATGAAAGCGGTCATGAATGGTTTGCGAACAATATAACCAGCAAGGACCTGGCCGATATGTGGATTCACGAAGGGTTTACCAATTATTCAGAAACCCTGTATACGGAATGCCAGAGTGGTAAGGAAGCTGCTAATGAATACAATTACGGCACCCGTAAGGGAATCCGGAACGATGTTCCCATCATTGCCCCCTATGGAGTAAACAAACAAGGCAGCGGTGACATGTATCCGAAGTCTGGAAATATGCTGCAAAGCATCCGGCATGCGATGAACAATGACGAACATTTCCGTCAGCTACTGCGCTATCTGAATAAGAAATTCTATCATTCCACCGTTACCACGGAAGATATTCAATCTGTTGTAAGCGATTATTTCGGAAGCTCTGTACAAAAGATCTTTGACCAGTATCTCAGAACCACACAAATACCGGTACTGGAATATAAATTAGCGGATAATGACAGAAAGCTTTCTTTCAGATACACCCATTGTGTGGATGGTTTTAATCTGCCCATTGTACTGAATAACGGGTCACAATCCTGGGAGATCAAACCGGAAAGCCATGAGTGGAAAGAAATAACCCTCAAAGCGGATGACCTGGCAAAATTCCCGCTGGACTCCATCGAAAAAAATTATTATGTCACGGTGAAAAATGTTTCGGGTGAATAGGTTTTATATCCCGTCCCTAAACAGATTGTAATGCAGTCCTTATCCTATAAACCATTCTATGGGTAATATCCGCAAGCAGACCATCATTTCCAGTCTCTTGATCTATGTGGGTTTTCTGATTGGTGCGTTGAATATGTACATGTATACCCGAACTGGCACTGGCTCATTTTTACTCGAACAATATGCGATTACCCGGATATTCTTTGATTTTTCGCAGATCATGCTGGCTTTTGGTTCATTGGGTATTATTCCGGTTATCTACAAATTCTATCCGTATTATTCTGATAACCTGGAAAAGGAGAAGATAGATATCATATCATGGGCTCTATTATTATCTTTACTTGGAATATTATTTGTTCTGTTGATCGGTTATTATGGGAAACCTTTATTTATCCGGAAATATTCGGAAAAATCCGGTTTATTGATCAATTATTATGTTTGGCTCTTCCCCTGTTTTATCGGGTTACTCTTTTTCTCCATAACAGAAAGCCTGAGTTGGGCGCTTCATAAATCAGTGTTGTCGAATTTTTTGAAAGAGACCCTGATGCGC
>JAGWTX010000315.1 GCA_028875955.1 Bacteroidota bacterium
GGCAGGAGTTTGAAACCTGCTTTGCTGTAATCTCCATGTGCCACCCAGGCGATAGCCCAGAAATGCGGGAACTGCCAGAGAAACTGAATGGCGAACAGGATCCATCCCCCCATATTCGAAAAATGGTGCCCGTTTGCCGATACCATGGCGAAGGGATCCAGCGTGTTTGTGGCAGCCACCCATCCGATCAGGCAGGGCAAAGCTCCCGGAAAAGCCCCCACCAGTACGGCGATGGAATTTATTTTTTTTAACGGCGTATAGATAAACGCATATAAAAACAAACTAAAGGCAGATAGTAATGCGGCGTTCCAGTTAAAGCTATTGTCATCCCCGGTAAAAAACCAACCGATCATGCATACGCCGATCAAACCTGCGATACCTGCAAAAATGTAAGCTTCCTGCTGCGACATCCTTCCGTCAGCAACGGGCCGGCTGGAAGTCCGTTTCATCATCGCATCCGTATCTTTTTCCACTGCCTGGTTGATGGCATTGGCACTGCCTGTAATCAACATCCCGGCTACAAAGAGCAAACTGATCATCGACCAGTCAAAAGCCACCACATTCGGTGCCAGCAGGTAGCAGATCACACAGGAGAACACAACCGTAAAACTCAGCGTGAACTTAATCAGCTGAAAATAATCCTTCACTTTTGAAGCCAGTGAAAACGATGTTGATTCGGATGTGTTAAACGTACTTGTCATGTTTGTGTTTTCCCTGCAATGATCCATTCCTGTTTCACTTGTTTCCTACTAACCTGTACTATTCCCACAGCCGGTTGCCAATCCTGCAAACCTGTTGCCAGGCCTGTCTTGTTTTTTTCAATGATACCATCCATTAGTAAAAACAATGCTCCCGGCTATCGGGAGCATTGCATCTTATCGGTATGGGTTACAGTTCTACTCAATGTTGGGCAGTCCTGTAATTATCCATTAGTGATGACTTTCATCTGCTCCAACCGGTGTGGTCTGGGAAATGAACTCTTTCCCGTCCTTACCGTAATCATAGGCCCACCTGTGCACTTCAGGGATTTCACCAGGCCAGTTGCCATGACCGGGACGGAGTGGTGTAGTCCACTCCAGCGTATTGGAACCCCATGGATTCAGGCTGGTCAGTTTTCTTCCCTTGAAAATGGAATAGAAGAAGTTGAACAGGAACAATAACTGTACGGCAAAGACGATCATGGCTACCGTACTGATAAAGCGGTTGAGTTCTCCAAAACGTTTGAAGCTTTCCCAGATGCTGTAATCATAATAACGTCTGGGCATACCCGCCAGACCTTCATAGTGCATCGGCCAGAAGATCATGTACGCACCTGCGATGGTCACCCAGAAATGGATATAGCCTAAGGTGTTGTTCAGGTATTTGCCATACATTTTAGGGAACCAGTGATAGATACCGGCAAACATGCCAAACATGGATGCCACACCCATCACAATGTGGAAGTGTGCGATAACAAAATAAGTATCGTGCAGGTGGATATCCAGCGCTGAGTTACCCAGCCAGATACCGGTTAATCCACCGGAGATGAATAAGCTTACAAAACCGATCGAGAATAACATTGCCGGTGTAAAACGGATATTACCTCTCCATAACGTAGTGAGCCAGTTAAACACTTTAATGGCCGATGGTACAGCGATCAAAAGTGTGAGCAACACAAATATCGAACCCAGGAATGGATTCAGACCCGTTACAAACATGTGGTGCGCCCATACCAGGAAGGCCAGGATGGCAATCGCAAACAGGGAACCGATCATGGCCATATAACCAAAGATGGGTTTGCGCGAGTTTACCGAAAGGATTTCCGATACCATACCCATGGCAGGAAGCAGGATGATATATACTTCGGGGTGACCCAGGAACCAGAATAAGTGCTGGTAAAGAATGGCACTTCCACCTTCATTCGGTAAAGCACCCACCCCATTTACAAAAATATCAGATAGATAGAAGCTGGTTCCGAAATTTCTGTCGAAGATCAGCAGGATAAAACCGGAGAATAATACGGGGAATGACAATACACCCAACACAGCAGTAAAGAACAGGGCCCAGATGGTCAGTGGCAAACGGGTCATACTCATACCCTTGGTACGCATGTTTAGGATGGTAGCGATATAATTCAGACCTCCCAAGAGAGAAGATACCACGAAGAGTGCCATGGATACTAACCAAAGATCCATACCAGTTTTTGAACCCGGAGAAGCACTACCCAGGGCACTTAAAGGAGGATAGGCTGTCCAGCCACCGCTAAAGGGACCGGTCTCAACAAAAATCGAAGAAAGCATTACGATACTGGCGGTGAAGAAGAACCAGTAGCTAAGCATATTCAGGAAGGGAGATGCCATATCCCGGGCACCCACCTGTAAAGGAATCAAAAAGTTGGCGAAGGTTCCGCTCAATCCGGCGGTCAGTACAAAGAACACCAGCACGGTACCGTGGGTTGTCACCAGCGCATAATAGGCTTCGGGGGTGATATGACCGCCTTTCGCCCACTTACCCAGGATGGTTTCCAACCAGGGGAAAGTAGCATCCGGATAACCCAGTTGCAAACGGAACAACACACTCATCAATCCACCCAATACTGCCCAAACCATACCGGTTATCAGAAACTGTTTTGCGATCATCTTGTGATCCTGGCTGAAAACATATTTCGTGATAAAAGTTTCATGATGGTGATGCTCATGATGGTGATCACCATGCACTGCAACGTCAGAATGTGCGTGCAAAACAGCTTCGTTACTCATACTCTGTTCTTTAATTAATGCTTTTCACTATAGACCGGAGCCAGGCCCCGGAGAAATCAAACAATACTTACAATTTTGCTACCAGTTTTGTTGCACCCGCTGCAGGTTTTGCTGCCAGTTTGGTACTGTCTGCCGCTTTTGCATTTTCCGGATCCTTGTCAGGATTAACCACCAGATAGGTAGGTTTTTGTTTTGCCATCCAGGCATCGTATTCTTCCTGGTCAACCACATCAATCACCCCTCTCATGGAAAAATGCCCGTTACCACACATCTGATCACAACTGATCTCGTATACAAAATCAGGGTTATGGGTAATTTCCTTCATTTCCTTGGTTGTATACTTTGGCGTGAACCACATGGTGGTAGGAATTCCCGGAACAGCATCCATTTTCAGGCGGAACTGGGAAAGACCCACATCATGAATCACATCCCTGGAACCGATGATCAGTTTTACAGGACGGCCTTTAACCAGCATCATTTTATCCGTAACAATATCATCATGGCTCAGGGGGTCATCCCAGAGAATACCCAGGGTATTGTTACCTGCATCGTCGATGTTTCTGAAATATTTTTTACCGAAAGCACCATCCTTACCGGGGTAACGGAAGATCCAGTTAAACTGTTTGCCGGTAACTTCCACTTCCATCGCTGTCTTGGGCGCATCGCCGGTAAACAGGAACCAGTTACGCAATCCCATAACCACCAATACGGTCAAAACGAGTGCCGGAACAATGGTCCACAGTACCTCCAGTTTGTTATTGTGCGGGAAATAGAAAACCTTCCGGTTCTCATCTTCCTGGTATTTATAAGCGAACCAGAACAGCACGACCTGGGTGGCGATAAAAACGATACCGGTTACACCAATGGTGATCCATAACATCGAATCCACACGCGCACCTTCCACACTCGCCGCATCAAAAGCCAACAGGGTCTTCGGAAATAACATCTTATTGCAGTACCATACGCCAATCATACCCAGTACCAAAAATGTTACCATCAGAAAACCATTGATCTTGTTATTCTGCTTGCGGCTGATATCCTCACCTTTCAGTATGGATACATACTCACTGGCTTTAGCAATCTGGAAGATCACCACGAAGACCAGTACAATTACTGCGATGGTTAAAAACATTGTCATAACGCTATCAATATTATCTTATTCTAACAATTATTCTACAATAAAGATTACACCTGATGAATAATACTTTC
>JAGWTX010000316.1 GCA_028875955.1 Bacteroidota bacterium
TGCCGCCAAAGCCCAGGTGGCCGGATATACCAGCACCTGCAGTGTACCCGGCAGGTCGAATGTCAACAATTGGTGACCGGTAAAAACATAATCAGCGGCCGCATCACTGATGTTCCATTTATCCGTGTCTGCATTGTATTGATATCCGATTGCTGACAGATGTTCTGGTTTGATCTTATCGATCTTACTCAGATCGGCAACAACGACAGGTACTTGTTTGCCACCTATGTTTTTAACAGCGAAACTATCTCTTCTCTGATAGGAGAAAGGGTTGTAAGGAATTTTTTCGATTTCCGGGATGGCGCTTTTTCCCTTTGTTGTAGATCCATATCGCTTGACCAGGTCCCTGCAAACCGGAATTTCAAATTCAGGATCTTCTGTCAGACTTACCCGAACCGTATCACCGATACCGTCTTCCAAAAGTGTTCCGATACCTGCGGCACTTTTTACCCTTCCGTCTTCCCCATCACCTGCTTCCGTAACACCTAAATGCAAAGGATAGATCTCACCAAATTCGGCGTCCATCTGCTGTATCAGCAAACGATAGGCCTGGACCATCACCTGCGGATTACTGGATTTCATGCTCAGAACGATATTGTGATAGGCTTCGTCTCTTGCGATCCGCAGAAATTCCATTGCGCTTTCCACCATACCCATGGGGGTATCACCATAACGGCTCATGATCCGGTCGCTCAGGGATCCGTGATTGGTGCCGATGCGCATGGCCGTACCATATTCCCTGCAAATTTTTACAAGGGGTGTAAACCTGTCACGGATGCGTTCGATCTCTTCGAGGTATTCGGCATCGGTATAATCAATCTGTTCAAATTTTTTCTTATCTACATAATTCCCGGGGTTCACCCTTACTTTCTCAACGATGCGGGCGGCGATTTCTGCGGCATTGGGTGTAAAATGAATATCGGCAACCAGGGGTGTCTGATAACCCCGTTTTCTTAATTCATTTTTGATCTGTAATAAATTTTCCGCCTCTTTTTTACTGGGGGCGGTGATCCGAACCAATTCCGCTCCTGCTTCGATGCAACGGATACACTGTTCCACGGTTGCCAGGGTATCCATGGTATCGGTGGTGGTCATGGTCTGCAGACGGATGGGATGGAAATTTCCCAACAGCAGATCTCCGATCTTCACTTCCCGGGTTGCTAAACGGCTATAACTGGTAAGGGAGTTACAATACAATTGCATAATCAATTCATGTATGGCAAAACTAACAGTTATCGGGCAGAAAGGTTGCAAAACCAGCCTGCCAGTTGTGATTTTAAGAAATCAAATCCTGTCAGCGGAATGATCAGCGCTTGCCTTCAAAGAAATCCTGTTCTTTCAGGATGGCTTTCAGCATATCCAGCCGCAGTGGCGACAGGTTTGTCTCATGCGGCGCTTCTATATTGAGTACAAAGAAGTAAGGGTGCCTGTTCTCTTCAATCCAGCCCACCATCCAGCCAAGCGCTTTCCCGTTTTCAAGATACCCGGAGCCGCTCTTATAACTGAGCCGGTAATTCGCATTGTTTTCCTGAAGCATCATCTTTTTAACAATATCCTGCGAGCGTTTTTGGAAGGGCAGCTGATTGAAATAGAGTTTCTTAACCAACCCCATTTCTTCATCCGGGGTAATTTTAAGGGAATTATCCAGCCAGAAATGGTCCACCGATGTTTTGATCAGGCGGGTGCCATATTTCAGGCTATCCAACCAATGCTGCATGGTATCTTTTCCGATCCTTCTGGCGATTTCCTGGAAAACCGGAACAGCTGATACATGAAATGCTTCTTCCACGGTCAGATCCCTGTTCCATTCTTTCGCGGTATCCCCATTGGGGAATGTGCGGATATGCCCATCCCAGGGAAACACCATCTTTTCATTGACAATCCTGCCTGTCTCTATTCCGATGAGTGCATTCACGATCTTGAAAGTGGATGCCGGCAAATAGGCGCTGTCTTTAAAACGTGCCAGGTTATATATCGTAAACTGTCCGGTCCCGTTATCATATAAACCAAAGGTTCCGGTTACTTTATACTGATCGAAATATTTTTGCAATCCGTTATCGATCTTGACATTGTTGGGTGAACAACCCGTCATAAACAATACAACACTAACCAAACACAATATTACCCATTGCTGCAGGGCACTGTTTCTCGTTTTCATCTGCCAATATTTGAAGTTTATTCGTAAAAGGAAATTCGATTCTCCTTTTCTATCAGTTATTCCTCACCGTCCCGACCGGACTTTGCCTGAAGACAAAGCGGCTTAGTTTTTCAAAACACCCAATTCCTTACCCACTTTGGTAAAGGCGGCAATGGCCTTATCCAGGTGTTCCTGTGTGTGTGCAGCACTTAATTGTACGCGTATCCTTGCCAACCCTTTCGGCACCACAGGAAAAAAGAAGCCGATCACATACACGTTTTCGTCCAACAATTTTGCTGCAAAATTCTGTGCAACCACGGCATCATACAACATGATCGGCACAATAGGATGGTCGCCCGGTTTTATATCAAAACCGGCTTCTGTCATATGTTTTCTGAAATATTTTGTATTGTATTCCAGCCTGTCGCGCAGTTCCGTTGTTTCGGTAAGCATATCCAATACCGCAATGGAAGCACCCACGATACTCGGGGCAACGGTGTTGGAGAAAAGATAAGGCCTGCTTCGCTGACGCAACATTTCAATGATTTCCTTACGTCCGGATGTAAACCCGCCACTTGCACCACCCAGCGCCTTTCCCAATGTTCCGGTGATGATATCGATCCTGCCCATTACATTCCTGTATTCATGGGTACCCCGTCCTGTTTTACCCAGAAAACCGGAAGAATGACATTCATCGATCATTACGATGGCATCATACCGGTCGGCGAGGTCACAGATCTTATCCAGCTGGGCAATGGTCCCATCCATGCTGAATGAGCCATCCGTCACAATGATTCTGCTGCGCAGCCCGGCGGTTTCCTTCAGCTTTGCTTCCAGATCCTCCATGTTATTGTGTTCATAACGGAATCGCTGCGCTTTACACAAACGGACACCGTCAATGATGGAAGCGTGGTTCAGGGCATCACTGATGATGGCATCCTGTTCTCCGAATAAGGGTTCGAATACACCTCCGTTGGCATCAAATGCCGCTGCATACAGGATGGTGTCTTCGGTACCCAGGAAACCGGCTATTTTTTGTTCGAGTTCCTTATGGATATCCTGGGTGCCACAGATAAAACGAACACTGCTCATTCCATAACCATGCGTCTCAATGGCCTGGTGAGCCGCTTCGATCACTTTTGGATGAGAGGAAAGACCCAGGTAATTATTGGCACAGAAATTCAGAACTTTTTTGCCATTCACCATGATTTCAGGACCCTGCTCACTGGTTATGATCCTTTCTTTTTTCATCAAACCGGCGGCTTCTATCTCCTGTAGTTCCGCAGCAATCCGCTTTACAAATGCGTTATTCATATCTGCAACTTTTTCGAAGGGCAAAGGTAGAAGGAATATTGTATATGCGATCAGGAATTTAAGTGTGTTTACCCGGTGTATGACTATACAGTTCCGGCAATTCCACGCAAACCTGTTAACCACTTTTTTGAAAAGGGTTGCAGTATCCGTTAGTTTTTAAACAACAAAACGGTAACCAAGGCCTTTGATGGTAATGATTTCGATAGCGGGGTCTTCTTTCAGGTACCCCCGGATCTTGGTTATATAGACATCCAGGTTACGGCTGTTAAAAAAAGAGTCATTCCCCCAGATATGATTGAGCAGATCCCGCCGGTCGATAATTTCGCCCCTGAACTGGTACAAATATTTCAAGAGTTCACTTTCACGATAGGACAGTTTTTTTTCAACGCCATCGGATGAGAGTAATTGCTTATTGAGATGAAACTGAAATTTCCCGATCGGCAACAGTTCGCCTGAAAATGAAAACGGGGTTTCCTTTTTTAT
>JAGWTX010000317.1 GCA_028875955.1 Bacteroidota bacterium
CTGATGTACACCTGATTGTGATTGCCGGTATTGCCGAGATCGCAGCGGGCTCCATTGCCATGGGTCTGGGCGGATACCTGGCCGGTAAAACCGAGCAGGACCATTATGCCAGTGAACTCAGAAGGGAATATGATGAGATCGAAAGACTGCCTGATGTGGAAAAAGAGGAAGTGCGGGTTTTCTTTGAGGGACTGGGTCTCAGCAAGGAAGTACAGAACCAGGCTGTGGCCGAACTGATCAAAGACAAGGACCGCTGGGCCAATTTCATGATGAAACATGAATTGGGTCTGGAAAAACCGGATCCGAAAAGGGCCGGGAAATCGGCATTTAATATAGGGATGTCCTATATCGTTGGGGGCATGATCCCATTGAGTCCTTATTTTTTTGTGGATGATGGCATCACCGGACTAAAGATCTCAGCCGCTGTTACCTTACTCTGTTTGTTTGTCTTTGGTTATTTCAAAAGCAAATTAACCGGTACTCCCCCGTTAAATGGTGCCCTTAAAGTAGCGTTTATCGGTGCGATAGCCGCCGGCTGCGCATTTGGGATTGCGAAGTTGATTGGAGGTTGAGGAAGGCGGCGCTTTAGCGCCATTGGTCTTTGGTCTTTAGTCTTTAGTCTTTGGTATTAAACATAATAGAAGCGGGTGTCTTTTCCTTAAAGACACCCGCTTTCTATTTTGAGAACTCATTAAATGCTAAAGACCAAAGACCAATAGCCAAAGACCAAATCGCAGCGAAGTGAAGATCCCGCGAATAGCGGGAGACCTTATCTTCCAAACACCGGCGTATGCATCTGGTAATTCACCGGTGGTGTGTCGCCTAACAGGTTCTGTACAAAATAATCCCAGCGACGGCGCATCATGTAGGGCGAAAATGCTCCATAGCCATGCTGACTGTTCGGGAAGATGATCAGGTCATAGCTTTTGTTGGCTTTCTCCAAGGCTTCCACCACTAATAAGGTATTGTAGGGGGGTACATTGTTATCCATCATACCATGTGCCAGCAATAATTTTCCTTTCAGGTTCTTGGCATAATTCTGATTGGCCTGCGCCTCATAATTTGCATTTTCAACCAGCCCGTTATAACGCTCGCCCCAGTCGTCTTCATAATTCCGGTTGTCGTGGTTACCCGATTCGGAGATACCTACTTTGAAAAAATCCGGATACCGGAACATGGCTGCCGCAGTGGCAAATCCACCCCCGGAATGACCCCAGATACCCACTTTTGTGGTATCGATAGAAAACCTGGGTGCCAGTTGACGGATGGCGGCAATCTGGTCGGGCAGGGTGTTTTCTGCCATGTTACCATAACTCATGTCATGGTAACTTTTGGAACGGTAGGGATTACTGGTTCCTTCTATCACCACCACGACAAAGCCTAATTCGGCCAAAGCCTGGTGATCTCCACGGGATGCGGAAAAGGCCCAGCTACCCACGCTACCTCCTTGCGGACCGGGATAGATATAATCGATTACGGGATATTTTTTGGAAGGATCCATGTGGGTGGGTGTAAACACCAAACCATAAATATCCGTTTTGCCATCATGTGCTTTTACAGAAACGGGCGTAGGTGCTTTCCAGCCGGTTGCGGTTAAACGGGACAGATCTGATGTTTCCAGTTCGGTAATTAATTTACCGTTCAAATCTCTGCAAACGGAAACGGGTGCCATATCGGGTTTGGAATAACTGTCTACAAAATATTGGTCGTCTGGTGAAAGGGTAACCGAATGGGTACCTGCTTCGGGGGTTAATATGGTAAAGTTTTTACCATCAAACCCGATCTTGCAGAATTGGGCGAAATAAGGATTTTCTTTTTCCAGGCCGGTTGCCATGAAATACAATTCACGGTTTTTTTCATCCACTTTCAGCAAGCGGCTCACCAGCCAATCTCCCTTGGTGATCTGGTGTTTCAGTTTACCGGTTTTCGCATCGTAGAGATATAAATGCCCCCAGTTGTCTCTTTCAGAATACCAGATGATTTCGTTGGAAGCGGCCAGGTAACGCCAGTCGATGGCAGATCGGCCAGATTCATATTGGGTGGGCACCACTTCTTCAAACACTTCCCTTACCGCACCGGTTGCAGCATCGGCAATCCGGAATTTTTCCTGTTTGTGATCACGGGAGGTGGATACAAAAGCCATTTGAGAGGCATCTGCATTCCAGTCGATATCATCAAAGGTTCCGCTGCTCGAAATATCATCACTCAGGGTTGCTCTGTGCGGATCAGGTGGTACCTGCAGGTTGATCACTTTTTTGGCGGCCACATCAATGATCACCCTTTGAATGGTTACGATGGTCTTATCGCCGGGTAAAGGATATTTCCAGGTTTTCAAAACGGGTTTACCCACGTTGGTGGTAACGAGATACATATCACTCACATTTCTTTCATCCTGGCGGAATGTGGCAATTTTTTTGGAATCGGGTGACCAACGTAAGACAGGTCGGTCACTTGATTTCCAGCCGGCATTATCGGTTGCATAACCGAGATATTGGATACCGTCTGTGGTTAACTGGGTTTCTTTTTTGGTAGCCAGATCGCGTATCCATAAATTATAGTCCCTGATAAAAGCTGCCGTTTTCCCATCGGGAGAAATTACCTGGTTGCCACCGCCCCCTCTTCCACCACGGCCCATTCCCCCACCCATGTTCATTCTTTCGGGTGCGGCTCCGGTAGTCATCAATTCGTTGTTTGCCTGATTGTATTTCCATTGTTTTCCCTCTGCCGCAAAACTCACGGTATTGCCATTATCAGAAAGGGTGATATAGGAGAAGGGCAATTTTTGGGCATTCACTTCAGTTCCGCTGGCTTTTGCCAGCGCCGTTGCCAGTTTCTGGTGATCAAAAGCCGGTGCTTTGGTATGACTGGCGGCATTCACCAGCATAAAAGTTGCAGTTCCCGATTTTGTATGCAGGTACCAGAACTGATCACCCGAAACCCAGTTTGGGCGAACGGTCCCTAAATCAACCAACGGTTCTGTGTTATAATTCATGAACTGTTCGGCATGTTCATAATCTTGGTTTGTCAGCACTTTTCCGGATTGTGCACAGACTGCCAGTATGCTGACACATACGGCACCTGTTAGAAGGAATTTTCTCATGTTCAATATAATTGGTGGATAATCGAATTGCGGCATCTAATATAGACAAAATCGGGGGTTTGACTGGAGAATTGGGTTGAATGGAAACATGGGAAACGGCAAAACACAGGCTGGAAACTTGAAAGGAAATCATCTAAAGAAAGGCAAGTCCGAAGCGGGTCAAAAAACCAGAAACCGGGAAAATCCGGGAATAATCAGGAATTTTGCTGCATGGAATTGATAGATACGCATTGTCATTTGTACCTGGATGAGTTTGCAGCTGACCGGGAGGAGATGATGAAAAGAGCCAGGAATGCAGGTGTCAGCCGGTTTTACCTACCCGCCATCAGCAGCGAGGAAACAGCGCATATGTTCGCGTTGGAACAGGCATTTCCCGGAATCTGTATCCCCATGATGGGGTTACACCCCTGTTATGTAAAAGAGGATTTCCGGAAAGAACTGGATTGGGTTGCCGGATGGCTGGAAAAACGATCCTTTGTGGCCATTGGTGAAATTGGTTTGGATTATTACTGGGATACCCGTTTTGCCAAAGAACAATTAGAGGCTTTTAACCTGCAGATGCAATGGGCCCTGGATAAAAAATTACCCATTGTGATCCATACCCGGAATGCGATGGCGGATACGATTGCGGCGGTAAAGCCATTTGCGGAAAAGGGTTTAGGGGGCATTTTTCATTGTTTCAGCGGAAATGCTGCCGATGCAGCCCAGATCGTAGCCATGGGGTTTTACCTGGGAATCGGGGGTGTTATCACCTATAAAAACGCCGGACTGGCCGAAGCATTGGAAAATATATCCCTAGAACACCTGGTTCTGGAAAC
>JAGWTX010000318.1 GCA_028875955.1 Bacteroidota bacterium
TTTGAAAGCAAGCTGAAAAGACTGGCTGGCGTAAAAGACAGCGGACAGCTCATGCCGGGTCATGGCGGTTTTTTGGATCGGTTTGATTCCCTTCTTTTTGCTTCCACACTGGTATGGATTGTTTTACGGGTATTCTCCGAATAGCTGAGCCTATCTCAGGAATCCGTTTTACATTTGCTGTTCAATTTGCGCATATGATTATTCATAGAGAGGGGTATAAATCGATTGCGATCGCCGCACTGGTCTTCGGGATATTCAATTTATTGTCTTTTACTTTCTTAAGTGAGTCCCTGCCCTGGCTGGCCATCCTGCTTTTTGTGGTTACCCTGTTTCTGTTCCTGTTTATCATTTCTTTTTTCAGGATACCCAACCGGGAGCTGACCATCAATGACCGCCAGATCATTTGCCCAGCCGATGGTAAGGTTGTCGTGATAGAAGAGATTACCGAGGTAGAATATTTTAAGGACAAGCGGATTCAGGTGAGTATTTTCATGAGTCCGGCCAATGTGCATGTGAACCGGAATCCGATGGATGGTGAAGTGCTCTATAACCAATACCACAAAGGCAAATACCTGGTTGCCTGGCATCCCAAATCATCTACGGAAAACGAAAGATGGAGTGTGGTTACCCGCAATGCCCATGGAACCATCCTCTACAAACAGATTGCAGGGGCCCTGGCCAAAAGGATCTGTAATTATACCCAGGTGGGTCAGCAGGTGAAACAGGGCGAAGAATACGGGTTTATCAAATTCGGCAGCCGGGTGGACGTGATTTTACCCCTGACAGCCCGGGTGGAAGTTTCCTTAAACCAGGTGGTCAAGGGCGGTGTAACGGTTTTAGCCAGCTGGTAACGAAATTTGAAATATTTAACAGCATGAGCAGTTTCTGATTCATTTTTCTGCATTATTTTACAGGATACATTACACTAAAACGAGTAAAAATGAAAAAAATCATCGTAATCGCTACAGCGGCTTTTCTGGTTACCGGAATGGCATTTGCCCATGAGGGGGATAAGAAATGTGCCAAAGGCAAAGAAGGTTGCTGCAAAGACAAGAAAGAATGCAAAATGGACATGAAGAATTGTAAAATGGATATGAAGAAAGATGCCAAGACGACAACGCCAAAGGCTGCGAAAGTAAAAGCCTGATAAGATATCTCCATCAACAAAAAAACCCTGTTTTACAGGGTTTTTGCGTTTATAGGATGTCTTCCAGTTCTTTCAGATGATGGATGGTGTAAGTGGCTTTTACGTGGGGTTCTACCCGGAGATGGTTGACAAAAATGGTATCCAGTCCTGCATTGATACCACCCTGAATATCCGCATTCTGGTTGTCGCCGATCATGATACTTTCTTCCTTTTCCGCTCCCGATTGTAAAAGGGCATAATCAAAGATTTCTTTGTTGGGTTTCAGGCTATTGCTGGCTTCAGATGTAATCACCTGTTCAAAAAAAGGATGCAGGTTGGATTGTTTCAGTTTATGATGCTGCACTTTTTCGAAGCCATTGGTTACCAGGTGTAAGTGATATTTTTTTTCTTTCAGGTATTGCAATATCTCCAGGGTATAGGGGAAAAGGCTGTTTTTTGCAGGCAACTGTTCCAGAAATTCCACTGCCATTTTTTTGGAAAGCGGTTCATCAGCCAGTTTAAAATCGAGAAGTGCCAGCCACATCCTTTTCCAGCGCAATTCGTCCTGTTTGATAAAACCTTTGGTATACCTGTCCCATAAGCGCTCGTTATGATAACTGTATCTGTCGAAAAAATCTGAAAAATCCGGGATACCGCGGGTGTTTAATTCGTTTTGCTGATAAAGATCGGAAAGGGTGGCTTTTGCGTTGGTTTCAAAATCCCAGAGTGTATGGTCCAGGTCAAAAAACAAGTGTCTGTACTTCATAACGCAAAATACGAAGTAACCCAGGATAAATAAAAATGTTCGTACTTCGCATCATTAATTCAAATCGTATGGTTGTCATTATCACCGGGGGTTCCAAAGGTATCGGTAAAGCGGTTGCAGAAAAATTTGCGGAAGCGGGTCATACTTTGTTGCTGGGTAGTCGCGGAGAGAAATCCTTGTATGATGCCGTTGCGGATCTGCAGGGCAGGTTTCCGCAATCCACCGTTAAAGCCATGCCGGTGGATCTGAGTGATAAGGATGCCACACAGCGATTTGGTGATTGGTGTCTCGGGTTCGGTGTGCCGGATATCCTGGTCAACAATGCAGGTTATTTTATCCCGGGCAGTGTGCATAATGAGGCAGATGATACACTGGAGCAAATGATCGGCACCAATCTGTATAGTGCCTATCACCTCACCAGGAAAGTTTTGCCGGCGATGATGCGCGAGAAACGCGGCCATATATTTAATATCTGCTCCATTGCATCATTGAGTGCCTATGCCAATGGCGGCAGTTATAGTATCAGCAAATTCGCACTTATGGGATTTAGTAAAAACCTGCGGGAGGAAATGAAACCCCATGGGATCAAGGTAACGGCTGTTTACCCGGGGGCAACGCTTAGTGCCAGCTGGGATGGGTTTGAAATTGATCCCAAGCGAATCATGGAGACAGAGGACATTGCCAAAATGATCTATGCTGCTACGCAACTTTCACCCATGGCGGTTGTGGAAGATATTATCCTCCGCCCCCAACTCGGGGATTTATGATCGATCCGGGATGCGGAACGGATCGGCCCGGTGTTTAGTATCCTATCCCCCATCCCTAACAATTCCTTCACATTATGTTCATATTAGCGTAACGCATCGGTAACAGTTAGTTCATACGGTTTGGAGAATTTTGCTAAACCACTTGTATGGAAAGACGTACCGTAGATGTTGTAGTCATGAGTGATCTTCATTTGGGCACTTATGGCTGCCAGGCCCGGGAGATCGTAAACTATCTCAAAAGCATACAGCCCCAGATTCTTGTGCTAAATGGCGATATCATCGATATCTGGCAATTCAACAAACGATATTTTCCCGTTTCACATATGCAGGTTTTCAAGGAGATCATGAACCTGCTCTCAAAGGGAACCCGCGTGATTTATATCACGGGTAACCACGATGAATCCCTACGCAGGTTTAGTGATATTGAAATCGGCAATTTTCAACTGACAGATAAGGTAGTGATGGAGATCAATGGGAAAATGACCTGGATCTTTCATGGGGATGTATTTGATGCCACCACGAAGGGAAGCGCCAAATTACTGGCCAAGCTTGGCGGACACGGATATGACCTGCTGATTCACCTGAACAGTATGATCAACTGGTGTCTGAAACTTTTTGGCAGGGAAAAAATGAGTTTTAGCAAAAAGGTGAAAAACAGTGTGAAGAAAGCGGTGTCATGGATCGGTGATTTTGAACAGACCGCAGCCGAACTGGCTATTGAAAAAAAGTACGACTATGTGATTTGCGGTCATATACACCAGCCGCAGAAAAGGGAAGTGGTAACCAAACACGGATCTGTCATGTACCTGAATAGCGGCGACTGGATAGAGAACCTGACCGCTTTGGAATATTACAATAACGACTGGACGATTTACCAATACGACGAAAAGCAATTTGTGTCTACTGCGGCTCCGGTTGTTTCCATGGGCAAAAAACTCCCGGAACTGAATGTGGTTACCGACGAGATCGCCTTATTTATTCACTCATTAGCCGTACAATCATGAAGATATTATACGCAATACAGGCAACCGGCAATGGGCATATCAGCCGCGCGATGGAACTGATGCCCTTTCTGCAGCAGTATGGCCAGGTGGATGTTTTTTTAAGCGGCAGTAACAGCCATTTACAGCCCGACCTGCCGGTTACCTACCGAAGCAATGGATTAAGCTTGTTTTACTCGAATAAGGGCGGTTTGGATTATCTGCGCATGTGGAAGGAGGTCAACCTGAAA
>JAGWTX010000319.1 GCA_028875955.1 Bacteroidota bacterium
CCCGGGCAGGAGCTGCAGTTTGTACAGGAAGATAATTTTCTGCTTTCTTTTAAAAGAGGACAGAATGATAAATGGATCTACAACAGCAAGTTCAAAGTGGATTATGTCCATGAGCTGCCCAATCATCTTTCCTATTCACTCGGGTTTAATAACTGGAAACAGGAACCTGCGGGTTCGATCATTTATACCAAACAGGTGAACGGGACGGATGTAAACATCAATAAGCTCATCACCACCGAAATTTCCGGTGAGATCCGCTGGGCACCGCATGAGCAATTTTACCAGGGAAAAGTGTACCGTATCCCCATCATCAATAAATATCCCATCCTGACGGTTCGTTTTATTGCAGGTGTAAAGGGGATCCTGAATAGCGAGTACAATTACCAAAACATCAGTGCCCGCCTGGAAAAGCGTGCCTATCTTTCTCAACTGGGGTATACGGATGTGGTGGCGGAAGCCGGTTATATCTTTGGCAAACTTCCTTATCCGTTAATGACCATTCACCGCGCCAATCAGACCTATGCGTACCAGTTGAACTCGTATAACCTGATGAATTTTCAGGAGTTTGTAAGTGATCATTTCGTGTCATTGAACCTGGATCACCATTTCAATGGTCTTTTCTTTAACCGGATCCCCTTGTTGAAAAAACTAAAGTTCCGGGAAGTGGTATCGATGAAAATGATTTATGGAGGCGTGCGCTCAGAGAACAATCCTGACAACGACCCTTCACTCATCAAATTCCCTACCTATAATGGTCTGCCCACCACTTTCTCGCTGGGTAAAAAGCCTTATGTAGAAGGTAGTGTGGGTGTTACAAATATATTCAAGCTGATCCGGGTTGATCTGGTTAAGCGATTTAATTACCTGGATAATCCGAATATTTCCCCATGGGGTATCCGTGCAAGGTTTAAATTTGATTTCTAGGGTTTGTAAAAAAGTATTGGTTAATGGAAAGAATGTCGCTGCGTACAAAACTGCAAAAAAGCATCTATGTCATCATTGATCCTTTTGTAAAACTGCTCATCAGAATGGGTCTGACACCCAATGCAGTTACGACGATCGGGTTCATACTCAATGTAGGGGTGGCCATTATCTTTATCGTAGGGGCGGAAGAAGGCAACCGGGGGGATCTTTCCTATGTGGGCTGGGCCGGAGCGCTGATCCTGTTTGCCGGTTTATTCGATATGCTCGATGGCCAGGTGGCCAGGCTCGGTAATATGAGCTCCACTTTTGGCGCCCTGTATGATTCGGTGCTGGACAGGTATAGTGAACTGGTTATGTTTTTCGGCATCTGTTATTACCTGGTTGGGCAACATTATTTTTTGAGTTCCATATTCGCCTTTATCGCGCTGATCGGATCCATCATGGTAAGTTATACCCGCGCAAGGGCAGAGGGTCTGGGTATTGAATGCAAGGACGGATTGATGCAAAGACCCGAACGCATCATCACCATCGGGGTAGCCGCGATTTCCTGCGGGGTAACGGCGCATTATATTGGCGGTGATCATAAATGGTACCTGAAGGGTGTTAAGTTTCATATCCTAGAAACCATGTCGATCCTTACGCTACCGCTGGTTTTTATGGCCATCATGACCAACATAACCGCGCTAAAGCGTTTAACGGGATCAAAACATACGCTTGATAAAAGGGATGCGGAAAGGAAAAATGACAAACCGGCTTCCCTGCTGGTTTGGTTTTTTTTGCTGGTGATTTCCGGATTTTCTTTTCGCAATGCGGATCCCGTTATGCATGCAAACAGCGTTTATACACAGGAGCTGACACACAAGACCGTTGCTGATCCGCAGGATACATTTCCGGTACCCATGGGTAATCCCAGGCAATTATTTTATCTGCAACGAACCGCCAATACCAATACCATTGTCTGCGAACTCAATGTAGACAGCAAGGGGAAACTGGATGAAGAAAACCCGGTACATGTATTCTGGATCCGCTATCCCGAAGGCGGTATGCGGAAAGAACTGAATTATATCCAGAAAATTTTCGCCTATGGCATCAAATCCCAGCTGCAACCCAACGGCACGTATAAACTTCATTTTGTTTCCTACCGCAAACAGGCCCTGTATCTGATGCAGTCGCCGCGCGACAATAAGTACCATGTGTTTACCACCATCAATCAAAAACAGGCCCTGTTGAACAGGATCTTTATAAAAGTGGATGGCGGTACGTTCTGGTCGCCCAATGTCGTTTACATGGAGTTGAAAGGCACGGATCCGGTTACCGGCAAAGAGATGGTGGAAAGATTCAAACCCTGATTGATATGGATTCTCTGGATACCCGAAAAGCAGTGTTCACCACCCGCAGACTTTTTACGGTTTCGCTGATCACATTCGGATACTTGTTGCTCTCTTACTGGCTGATCGGATTCCGGATGGACCAGGTATACCTCGTTACCCTTTTTGTAGGCGCTTATTTTGCTTCTTCCATCTCCCGGAAATTCATCATCGGGTTTTCCATCTTTATTGTATACTGGATCATCTTTGATTATATGAAAGCCTTTCCGAATTACCTGTTTCGGGAAGTCAACCTGGAAAGCCTCTATCAGACCGAAAAAAATATTTTTGGCATACACCAGGGAGGCAGATGGCTCACCCCCAATGAATATTGGCTTTTCCATCATACCACATTTCTGGATATCCTCACGGGTCTTTTTTATCTCAGCTGGGTTCCCGTACCACTGGCATTCGCAGCGTTCCTGTTTTTCAGGAGCCGGACCGAATTCCTTTATTTCTCGCTTACTTTTTTATTGGTGAACCTGATCGGGTTTGTGATTTATTATCTCTATCCGGCAGCACCACCCTGGTATATCCAGCAACATGGGTTTACGTTTATTTCCTCTACACCCGGTAATACGGGCGGGCTGGAACGATTCGATCTGTTTTTTCACAGTTCAATTTTTCATGGGTTGTACAGCAAAAGTTCCAATGTGTTTGCAGCCATGCCTTCGTTGCATTCCTCCTATCCTGTTATTGTGCTGTACTACGGGTTGAAAAACAAACTGGGCAGGATCAATCTGTTCTTCGGAATGGTCATGCTGGGAATCTGGTTTTCCGCCATCTATAACAGCCATCATTATGTGCTGGATGTTTTGGCAGGCATTTCCTGCGCTGTCACCGGTATTTACCTGTTTGAATGGCTAAAGGAGAAAAAAGCAACAAAAAGCTTCTTACAAATGTTTGTTAGGGCGATCTCCTAGTAAAAAACCATTCATAACTTTTCATTTATCTTTATTTACTGATATTTGTCCCATGGCAAGCATACAACCGTTTAAGGCATTACGCCCTCAACCTCAGCTCGCGAAGCAGGTTGCCAGTCGCCCTTATGATGTCTTAAGTTCTGCGGAAGCAAAATTGGAAGCACAGGGTAACCATAGTTCCTTTTTACATATCACCAAGAGTGAAATCGATTTGCCAGAAACGGTAGATGTTCATGATAATGCAGTCTATGAACAGGCAAAAGAAAATCTGGCGGCATTTATCCAGCGGGATATTCTTTTCCGCGAATCCAAACCCTGCTATTATATATACCAGCTGATCATGAACGACCGGGCGCAGACTGGACTGGTCTGTGTTAGCAGCGTGGATGATTATGAAAAAGGGATCATCAAAAAACATGAGTTTACCCGTCCCGAAAAGGAACAGGACAGGATTAACCATATCCGGGTTTCCGGCGCACAGACCGGTAATGTGTTCCTGGCTTACCGGAACCATGAAGGGATCGACAAAATCATTGAGCAATGGAAAAACAGCAAATCGCCGGTATATGATTTTCTGGCTGATGACCAGATCCGGCATACCATCTGGATCATCAATACAGACGCAACGGTTAAACAGATCACGGATTTGTTTGAAAAGGAGAT
>JAGWTX010000320.1 GCA_028875955.1 Bacteroidota bacterium
CCAGGTCCTTTACAAATGCCAATCCAATACCCGTACCCATATATTTTCCGGGTTCAGCCTGCGCCACCTGGTAAAACCTGTCGAATATTTTTTCTTTTTCCTCTTCCCGGATGCCATTGCCCGTATCTGCCACGATGATCTCACAACCGGGTTGGGGATCCGAGGTATAATTCACTTCAAACCGGATTTCACCGCCTATGAATGTGAATTTAAACGCATTGGACAACAAGTTATAGATGATGCTTTCCACTTTTTCTTTATCGATCAGTACATAGAATTCCTTTTTGTTTGACTGGAAACTAAACCTGATCTCTTTTCTGGCCGCCTCTTCTGCAAATGAACCCGAAATGGACCTGGCCAGCGCAACGATATCCAGGTACGAAACATGCAATTGCAGGGCATTGGATTCTGCCTTATGAAAATCCAGTAACTGGTTGATCAGACTTAGCAGTCTTTTCGCCTGGTTCTGGATTTTACGAATGGTCGATTTGACAGCCGGGTCTATCTTGCTGTCTGCAGCCAGATCCTCCAGCGGCCCCATCATCAGGGTCAGTGGCGTCCTGAATTCATGCGAAATATTGGTAAAAAACTTGTTTTTTATACTGGCGATCTCATGCTCCTTCTCATAATTCAGGTTGGCGATCTGCAACCGGTTCTGCAGGTAGATCCTGTTTAATTTGAGATACCTTGTCAGCCAGAGTATCCCACCGATCATCAAAAAATAAATCAGGTAAGCCCACCAGGTCTTCCATGGCGGGGGCGAGATGGCGATTTGGAGCACCGCTATATTATCGTTCCAGGTCTGGTCGCTATTGGATGCTTTTACTTTAAAAACATAATTACCGGATGTCAGATTGGTATAGGTAACGGTTCTCCGGTTTCCCGCATTTACCCAGGTGTCATCAAAACCTTCCAGTTTATACTGGTACTGGTTTTTATCTGAAGCATGGTAATCCAGGGCGGCATATGAAATGGAGATGATATCTTCCTTATAGGTAAGCTTGATCTTTTGGGTTAGAAAAAGTGCATGGGATAGGATCTGATCAACGGTTATCACTTTCCCCACCCTGAGATCCTGGTTGTTGATCTGCAGGTTGGTTATAAATACAGGTGGCTTATAATGATTGAAAAAGATGCTGTCCGGATAAAAATAAGTTACCCCGTTGATCCCCCCGAAAAACATTTGCCCGTTTGCATTTACAAAGGAGGCGTTTTCGGAAAAAGTGTTGGAGGAAGTGCCATCCCTGGAATCAAAGTTCCTGAAATTTTTATTTTGAATATTGTACTTCGTTAATCCTTTGTTGGTACTCATCCAAACATTGTTCTCATAATCTACGAGAACGGCATGTACATAATCATTTGGAAAACCCGGGCACTGGTAAAACGATTCGATGTTTATTTTTCCGTTATCCTGGAAAGAAAGTTTATTCAACCCCTGTTGCGTACCCACCCAGATGGTGCCATAACTATCTTCCGTAAGCGAGAGGATGGTATTGTTTGACAAACCTTTCCCATCGTTGTTATCCGCTTTTATCACAGAAAAACTGTCTTTTTTCCTGTTGTACAAATGAAGACCGTCATAAGTACCCACCCACAAACGGTTGCTTTTATCCACAAGCATACAACTGATCCGGTCATTCTGTATAGCTCCGGAAACGCCCACCTGTTCCGGATATCTTTTAAATACGGGTATCGCATTTTTATAGAACAAAAGCCTGTTCAGACCATGCTCCTGTGTTCCTACCCAGATGATCCCATTCTTATCCTTTACGATCGAGGTGATTTTCGGACCGCTCAGGGTTGTCGTATCCGTATTGGATCTTTTTACCAGCATGGGTCGGGAATTGTGCTGATAATCCTTAAAGATCACCAAGCCATCTCCGGAACCTACCCACATATCCTGGTTATCCTCAAAAAACGCGCTGATCCTGATGGTTTTCACACCCAGATCCTTTTGGATAAATTTTTTCTTATCGGCTGAATAACGCAAACCACCTCCTTTCGTACCCAGCCATAATCCACCGTGTTTGTCTTCATATACTGCCGTGATATGTGTATTATCCAATATGGCTTTGTCTAGACCGAAATTGGTTATGGCATTGAACTTTTTCCGGTAGGGATCTATTTTGGAAACCCCGCCGCCATCCGTGCCGATCCACAGAATACCGGTTTTGTCCTGAATGATCGACAATATGATGTCATAGTCCTTATTGAAAACATCATAGGGTTTTATCCGGATCTGTTCAAAAACATGAGTGGCCGTATCAAACCTGCTTAAGCCCCCACCCCAGGTACCCACCCAAACGTTTTGATCCCTGTCGACCAAAACCCGGTAGGTATTGTTAATGGTCAGGCTGCCGGGAGTGGTATTGGCCAGGTATTTGACAAATGACTGATCCTGTATCCGGTATCTGATGAGTCCGTTTCCCCAGGTACCGAGAAAAAGGGTACGGGTCTGATTGTTTATCCCGATGGATGCAATGTCGATGGTCTTAGGTCCAAGATTAACCGGTTGCAGTTTATTGGCTCGTGGGTCAAACTTATAAAGACCCAATACGGTACCCACCCAGATGCCACCCTGGTCATCCTGCACAAGTGCATTAACGGTCAGGTTTTTATCCATTGTGACAAAAGCCCCGTTCCTGTATATATATAAGCCATGCAATGAACCGATCCAGATATTACCGGCATTGTCGGCCAGCAATGTTTTGATTTCCTGGATTTTCACATCTGCAGGCGGATGATAGTGGGTGATGGAATCTGTCAGAATATTATAGCTGCTTAATCCACCGGTCTTATTCCCGATCCAAAGCGTATTCTTATATTCCGCAATGACTTCTACGGCCTGATTGGTCGGATTATTCGCAGCACCCGGAGTGGAACGGAGGGTATTGAAAGTATACCCGTCATATTTATTCAAGCCCCCCCTGGTGCCGAACCAGATGAACCCATAGGCATCCTGGTGTATGGCTGTGACCTCGTTATTGATCAGTCCGTCATCAATGGTGATATTGTTTTGAATAACCGTCTGGGCAGGTGCAGGGATGTGGCAGCATAGGAATGCAATAAGGCAAAAGCAAAAACGCAGGTTTTCTTTTTTCTTACAATGGGGCATGAAGGGCGTTATATGACAAGCAATACACAATCTTTTCCCTAACAATCGAAGCAGGTACCAATCGCATAAAATAAATACGCCTGCTACTAAACAACAAATAAAGTTAAATTAATAACCAGTGAAAAATCATATCTCTTTAACAGATTGACCCATTTACCCCCCCTGATTGAATGGCATTACCCTTATATCATTGCCAAATAGCTGTAAACTTTGAAGGATTATTCATTTGCCGGGTTTTTGCGCCCGGAGTAAGTTATTTTGTTCATGACTGGAATAGGTTTCCTCAGCAAGTTGACCCGTTTATCCTTTATCGGATGGTTGTTTTATATCGCCCCCTTTTCCCCGGGTTTTGCCCAAACATCGCCCAGAAACAGTATGGCATTACAAACAAACTGGCTGTTTCTTCACCGGGATATCCCCGATGGGGCCAAAAACGAATTGAATGAACAGAACTGGCAGAAAGTAACCATCCCGCATGACTGGGCCATCAGCGGTCCATTCAGCAAGGAAAATGATTTACAAAAAGTTCAGGTTACGGAAGATGGTGAAAAAACACCCATGGTACGTTCCGGCAGAACAGGGGGCCTGCCATATACAGGTGTCGGCTGGTACAGAAAACATCTGACCATTCCTGCTGAGGACCGGGGAAAAGCATTTTCACTGGAATTTGACGGCGCCATGAGTCATGCAAAGGTTTTTGTCAACAACCAGTTTGCCGGAGAATGGCCCTATGGGTATGCTTCCTTCAGCTTTCCGATCAC
>JAGWTX010000321.1 GCA_028875955.1 Bacteroidota bacterium
CTTTATCGATCATTTTTCTTTCTGTGCCCGAAGCCGTGGTGATATCCATCGGGAGTGGCATAAACCAGTTATTGATCCTGATCGAATAGGTATGGAAACCGGTTTCCTTTACTTCAATATCCAGCTTATCCGTGGTACGCGTATAAAAATCAAAAAAGGGTTTCAGGTTTTGTCCTGAGGCCTTACTGAATAATTGTTCCACATCGGTGGTGGTTACAAAATGATCATACGTGTATTGCGGATCGGTGGCCAGTTTTTTTAGCGTTGGAAAAAATACTTCATCCCCGATCACATAGCGCAGGCTGTGCATGAGAAAGGAACCCTTGGAATAGATATCGCTTCCATTATAGGTTTCATCTTCCGACATATGCTCGCCCAGCACCATGGCTTTTTTGTATCTGATGGATCGCTTATGCCCGTCAATGATCTTATCATAGGCTTCCTGGCCACCCAGTTCATAATGGATCAGCGCTTCGGCATATGTGGCAATGCCTTCCTGGATCCATTCGTGTGCCCAGTCTTTATTGGTTACCTTGTTGGCAAACCATTCATGCGCATATTCATGAAAAAGATTGTCTGAATAAAGGTGTCCGCCAATGGTGGTGTACACAAACTTGTTCTGAAACGTGATCATGGTCTGGTGTTCCATGCCGGGGTTGGGCACTTCGGCAATACCGATCTTTTCCTTTACCCAGGGATATTCGCCAAAATATTTTTCTAAAATCCTTGTGTCCCTTTTTTTCAGTTCGATGATTTTGGCGGCTTCGGCAGTATCTTCTTCCAGTACATAAAACTGGATGGGTACAGTGTTGCCATTTATCGTGGTATAGCTATCACTGACTACTTTGTATTTGGCAATATTGAAAACCGTTGTATAGCCGCTGATGGTATAGTTGGTTTTCCAGTGATAGGTTTTTTTGTGTTTGGCTTTGGTTACCCCTTGTAACAAACCAGGCCCGGCCACCACCAGGGTATCGGGTACCGTAATATACATATCCACTCCTTCATTGGGTTCATCACTGGGATTGTCTTTGCAGGGAAAATAGACACGGGCACCTTCTTTCTGACAATTGATAACCACCCAGGGATTTCCCGACCTGTCTTTTGTAAAAGTAAAACCGCCAAACCACGGGGGTCTTACCGCAATGGGGGGTTCTCCGCCATAAAAGATTTTTACGGTTTGTTTGCCGGCAGCAAAGGCAGTGCCTGATGTGATATAGATTTTATCGTTCTGCTGTGAAAAAGAAACCGCCTGGTTATTGACCAGTATTTTCTGAACAGTAAGCAGGTGTACCAGATCGAATAACAAAGTGTCGGTGGGTTGCGATAGCAGCACTTCGATTTCTGTAAAACCCTGTATGCTTTTACCGGGGATATCCACATCCAGCGAAAGGGTATAATGCCGGACATCCATAATGGCCTGAAGCGGATTGAGTTTGCCACCGGAACTGAGATAACTGATGTCTCTGTTTTGTGCACCCAGTGCGAAGGGTAATAACAGTAATAACAGGAAATGTTTCATAAGTGTGGGGTTATCAGTGAATATAAGAAAATTGACGGGAAGCCACAACGGAATCCTGTGCCGGAACAGGCGGTTTGTGCGATTTGTTTTGGAAGCCGGTACCGGTTTCTTAAACAATTCTGGTATCGTTTTGATTTGAGAAAGCAGAATGATACAAGGGTAACCAATTTGTTTTATTTTCATGTTTCCGGGAAATTGGATCGTCTTTCCTCTTTCCCGATCAGTCAAGTACCCTTTATTTCCCGAACCAAAAATTTATGTATGCGCAGGTTTACTGTTCAACCCCTGTTACTGGTTTTTGTTTTTTTAGCCGGATCCCTTTCTGCCCAGACAACGGCCAAAAGAAAATTAATGCCTGCTGATATTTACAGGCTGCAGACCCTCGGAGACCCGCAGGTAGCACCGGATGGTCAATGGGTGGCGTATACCCTGACTTCTGTAGACTCTGCGTTGAACAAACGAAATACCGATATCTGGATGGTCAGCTGGGATGGTACCCAATCCATTCAAATGACCAGCAGCCCGGATGGTGAATCACAACCCCGTTGGAGTCCGGATGGGAAATATCTTTCCTTTGTGGCAGCAAGGGATGGAGATAAATATAGCCAGATCTGGTTACTGAACCGGAAAGGTGGTGAAGGCATACAACTGACCAAACTAAAGGATAACCTGGTGGATTATGACTGGAGCCCTGACGGGAAAAAAATCCTGCTCACGCTGAAGACACCCAAGGATACCAGTAAGCCAAAAACACCCAAACCGATCGTGATCAACCGCTATCAGTTCAAAAGAGATGTGGAAGGCTATATCACCGAAAAACCTGCGATCCATTTATACGTACTGGATGTTGCCACCAAAAAAATAGATACGCTCACCACCGGCGATTACCAGGAAACAAGCGCTGCATGGAGTCCGGATGGAAAACAGATCGCCTTTGTCAGCAACCATACCGAAGACCCCGATAGAAACATCAACAGTGATATTTTTATCATGGAGGCAAAACCCGGCGCGGTTCCGCAAAAAATAACCAGCTGGAAAGGATCCGATATCAGTCCGGAATGGAGCCCGGATGGTAAACAACTGGCTTATCTGCGCACAGCACTGGATTCCTATAGTGCGTATGAAGAATATTATTTGGTTCTGCAGGATATTACCCCGGGTTCAACACCGAAACTTTTATCAAAGAGTCTTGACAGACCGGTGAGTAATCTCAAATTTTCAAAAGATGGCAGCAGCATTGGGGTATTGGTGTCAGATGACCGGGAAAGATATGTGGCACAATTCAATACCCAAACAGGGGCTATGACAAAAATTATCGGCGGGCAGAGAAGTTTTAATGCCCTGCAGCCCCAGTCTGCGGATAACTGGCTGGTAGGTATGAGTGAACCGCAATTGCCATCCGAATTATATGCTGTTGAAAAAGGCAAACTGCGCAGACTGACCAAACACCAGGATGCGTTTGTGGCTCCGCTGGAACTGGCATCGGTAGAAGGTTTTCAATCAACCGCAGTGGATGGCAACCGGGTATCCAGCCTCCTCTTCCGGCCTGCGGGAATACCTGCGACACAAAAATTGCCGACCATATTTTACATACATGGCGGTCCAACGGCCCAGGATGAATATAGTTTTGATCTGACGCGTCAGATGTTTGCCGCAGCCGGTTATGCAGTGGTGGGTGTGAATTACCGGGGCAGCAGTGGAAGAGGATTGGATTATTCTACCACCATCAGCGGTGATTGGGGTAATAAGGAAGTAAAAGATATTACCAGTGCCGTGGATTATGTAATCGCAAAAGGAATCGCGGATCCGGATAAACTGGGTATTTGCGGATGGAGTTATGGAGGTATCATGACCGATTATATGATTGCATCTGATACCCGTTTCAAAGCCGCTTCGAGCGGTGCGGGGGTAGCCATGGTTTCTTCGCTGTATGGCGTGGATCAGTATATCATGCAATACGACAATGAGCTGGGTGTTCCCTGGAAGCATATTGATAAGTACCTGTCGATGTCTTATCCTTTTCTGAAAGCGGACAGGATCAAAACGCCCACACAGTTTATGGTGGGGCAGAATGATTTTAATGTGCCTTCACCCGGTAGCGAACAGATGTACCAGGCTTTGCGTTCATTGGGGATTCCTACCGAATTGATTGTATATCCCGGACAGTTTCATGGCATTTCGGTTCCGAGTTATATCAAGGACCGGTTTGACAGATACCTGGCCTGGTTTGGTAAATATTTGAAATAAGTGGTGAGTTGTGAGTGGGAAGTTGTGATGATAAAATGATAGCATTGCTCCCAATCTTGCTCACAACTCACCAATACGCGTCCGATTAAAATTTACAT
>JAGWTX010000322.1 GCA_028875955.1 Bacteroidota bacterium
GCCTGCTCTGCGGTACAGGAAACAACAACCCTGCCCTGTGCTTCCCCAAACCAATAGGCATCTTTCCGAATATCTGTTTCTGCTTCCACTTCAAATCCGAGTTCCCTGAAAAATCCGCTTTCGAGTAAGGTAATGGCCAGTCCACCTTCACTGATATCATGTGCACTCTGCAGCCATTTTTCTTTGATGGCATGGGTAATAAATTCCTGAACAGCCACTTCTTCTTCCAGGTTAAAATAAGGCGCCGGAGAATAGGCAATATTTTTCAGTTTATGCAGGTATTCGGAAGAACCGATATCGTTCTGTTGACTACCGATCAGCAGGATCTGGTCACCCGGATTTTTATAGTCCAGTGTCATCCGGTTTGAAAAATCATCCAGGATACCCACCATACCAATGGTTGGTGTCGGATAAACCGGACCATCCGGATTCTGGTTATAAAAACTCACATTCCCCCCGGTAACCGGTGTTTTGAATTTGCGGCAGGCATCGCCCATTCCGGTAACTGCTTTTACAAACTGATAATAGACTTCCGGATCAAAGGGGTTCCCAAAATTCAGGCAGTTGGTTACGCCGATGGGTTCACCCCCACTGCAGACAATATTCCTGGCAGCTTCTGCAACAGCGATCATGCCTCCCACATAGGGGTCTGCAAACACATATTTACTGTTACAATCCACGGTTATAGCCAATGCTTTTCCGGTTCCTTTCGCCAATACGATAGATGCATCGCTGGGTGCATTGGTAGACGCATTGGCTGCTCCTACCGTACTATCATATTGTGTATAGATCCAGCGCTTGGATGCAATATTGGGGATCTGTATCAGTTGTTCTGCTATGGCTTTCAGATCGGTTACATCAGCCACCGTATTCATATCAAATGCCCTGATATGTTCAAAATAGGAAGGCTCTGTATATTCTCTGCTGTATTGCGGTGCACCCCCTCCCAATACGAGTTCGTAAGCGGGAATTTCCGCTTCCAGTTCACCATGCATATAAAATTTCAGCAGACCGTCATCAGTCACCTGGCCGATCTCGCTGCAACTGAGGTCCCATTTTTCAAAGACAGCCAAAACGGCTGCTTCCTTTCCTCTCTCCACAACCACGAGCATCCTTTCCTGGCTTTCACTCAGGAGGAGTTCCCAGGCTTTCATGTTTTTCTGACGCGTTGGTACCTTATCCAGATCGATACGCATACCCACACCGCCCTTGGCACTCATTTCCGCTGTGGAACAAATGATACCTGCCGCACCCATATCCTGCATACCGATAACGGCACCGGTTTCTATCACTTCCAGACAGGCTTCCAAAAGTTTTTTCTCCTGGAAGGGATCGCCTACCTGCACAGCGGGTAATTCTTCGGTACTGTCTTCGGTGATATTGGCTGAAGCGAAAGAAGCTCCGCCAATACCGTCCTTTCCTGTGGCACTACCCACAAAAAAAACAGGGTTGCCGGTTCCCGCCGCTGTTGCACTCACCATCTTATCCGCCTGCATGATACCCACACTCATGGCATTGACCAGGGGGTTGGTATGATAACAATCTTCAAAATAGATTTCACCGCCTACGGTTGGTACACCAAAACAGTTACCATAATGACCGATTCCATGCACCACCCCTGCCAGTAATCGCTGTGTCTTGCTGTCTTTCAGGTTTCCGAACCGAAGACTGTTCAGCGATGCGATGGGGCGGGCACCCATGGTAAAGATATCCCGCTGAATACCTCCCACACCCGTTGCCGCACCCTGAAAGGGTTCAATGGCGCTGGGGTGATTATGACTTTCAATTTTAAATACGACCCCGAATCCATTTCCCATATCCATGAGACCCGCATTCTCTTCTCCGGCTGCTACCAGCATCCTTCCCCCTTCCCTGGGTAATGTTTTCAGCCATTTGATGGAATTCTTATAACTACAATGCTCACTCCACATACCACTGAAAGCACACAGTTCCGTAAAGTTGGGTACACGACCCAATTTTTGTTGGATGAGCTCAAATTCCTCTGGGGTAAGTCTTAGTTGTTCGGCGGTTTTTGCGGTTATTTCCATGATGCCGCGAAGGTAAGAAAGTAGCCGTAAGAGCCAAGCCGAAGTTTTGCAGACAGCAACAAAAAAGCCAACCGAAAGGGTTGGCCAAGAACGAAAGGGCAGAATTTCAGGATTTGATCACCCGGCCACTACCCGAAACATGTTTTTGCAGAGAACCTGCCGCTCCGGAATAATAAATATTGCCACTGCCGGAAATATGGGCTTCCAGACTGGTATTGGCATTGACCTTGGTGTTACCGCTTCCGCTTACATAGGCAACCACCCGGTCGCTGATCAGCTGGCTGCAATCGATATTGCCACTGCCGCTGATCTTGGTCCTGACAGATTCGGCTGATCCGGATAAACGGATATTACCACTCCCGGATATGGCCAGATTGACATCCCTGATTTTTTGAAAGTCTAACCGGATAGAGCCCGAACCCGACAATTTAAAATCGGTGGTTCCCTCATTCCCGAATTTTCCATTTCCAATAATATCACCACTACCTGAAAGCGAGATACCGGTCACTTTTGTCATAGTGATATATAGAGTGATTTTATTTTTGGATCGCAGGTTACTGTGTTTTGTGCTGCCAATCAACAATTTTCCATTTATCACCTGGGTTTCGATATAGGGTAACAGGTTTTCATCCCCCTCTACTTCGATGGAGTTCGATTGCCCATAGGCGATCATAACATCCCAGGAACCGGAAGAGCTGACCGCGGAAAAGCCGGAAAGACTGCGGGTTTCCCTGACCACATGGCCATTTCCTTCAATTTTTTCCCAGGGCCATTGTGCAAAAACGGAATTGACCAGTAAAAGAGACAGAAAAAGACAAATATTTTTCATGCGGATGTTGATTGGTTTGAAATCATGGAACGGTCGTATTGTCTATTTGTTACATCTTACAGTTAAAATAATATATCCTTTTGAAAAGCTGAAAACGGGTTCAAAAACAAATTAAAATAAATTCTATGTTTTAATTTTCCACATTTTGAGCTTTTTTTAAGTCGAAAAATTAATTTAGAATTGATTTTTTGATGTTTTTAGGCGTATTTTGGGCTGTCAAAAAAACTTAACCTATGTCTTTAAGATTTACAGCGATTGGTAATATTACCAATGAAGTTCCCAAGTCACCTGCTTCAACAGGGGCAAAAATCACCGGCATTTTCAATGAAAATGTATTCACCTTAAAAACTGCCCGTGAATTTCTCAGCGATGAGGCTTATAAAAGTTTGGTTACCAGTATCCGTGGTGGTAAAAAAATTGACCGTTTTGTGGCTAACCAGATTGCCAGCGGTATGCGTGCCTGGGCAGAAAACAAAGGGGTTACTCACTATACACACTGGTTTCAGCCATTGACAGGAACCACTGCAGAAAAACACGATTCTTTTTTTACCATAAAAAGTGACGGAACCGCCATTGAAGAGTTTGATGGCGCCGCCCTGATCCAACAGGAACCAGATGCTTCCTCATTCCCTAGTGGTGGATTACGTGCCACTTTTGAAGCCAGGGGTTATACCGCATGGGACCCATCCTCACCTGCTTTTATCATCCAGATCGGACAGGGAAAAACCCTTTGTATTCCGACCATCTTTGTTTCCTATACAGGAGAGTCACTTGACTATAAAGCACCGCTGCTGAAAGCACTGGAAGCCCTGAACAAATCAGCGGTGGAAGTGTGTAACTATTTTGACAAAAACGTTACCAAAGTAACTGCCACACTCGGATGGGAGCAGGAATATTTTGTGATCGATGAGGCATTGGCCAATGCCCGTCCTGACCTGGTTCAGTGCGGCCGTACCGTATTTGGTGCAGCTCCTGCCAAAGG
>JAGWTX010000323.1 GCA_028875955.1 Bacteroidota bacterium
ACAACTCACAAATATGTACGAAAAAAGCAAACAACTCTTCACCCGTGCACAGCAATCGATTCCCGGTGGTGTAAATTCTCCGGTTCGGGCATTTAAAAGCGTAGGCGGAACTCCCCTGTTTATCGAGAAAGCAAAAGGAGCATATCTGTACGATGCAGATGGCAATACTTATATCGATTATATCGCCTCCTGGGGACCGATGATCCTGGGTCATGCCTATGCACCGGTTGTGACAGCCATTCAGGAACGGGCCGCATATTCCACTTCATATGGTGCACCCACAGCGTTAGAAATCAATATGGCCGAACTGATCTGTTCCATGGCCCCGAATATTGATCGGGTTCGAATGGTCAGCAGCGGAACAGAAGCCTGTATGAGCGCGCTTCGTCTGGCAAGGGGTTATACCGGAAAAAATAAATTCATCAAATTCGAAGGTTGTTACCACGGTCATGCAGATGCTTTTCTGGTGAAAGCCGGTAGCGGGTTAGCCACTTTTGATATTCAAACCGTTCCCGGTATTCCGGGCGGTGTTTCCAATGACACGCTTACCTGCGCATATAACGACCTGGATGCCGTTGAAAAACTGGTTACAGAAAACAAGGGCGAAATAGCTGCCATCATTGTGGAACCCGTTGCAGGAAATATGGGTTGCATTTTACCTGAACCCGGATTTTTGAAAGGTATCCGTGAGATCTGTGATCGCGAATCGATTGTATTCATTTTTGATGAAGTGATGACAGGATTCCGCCTCGCAGCCGGTGGTGCCCAGTCGGTATTGGGTATTGATGCAGACCTGGTGACCTATGGAAAAGTGATCGGTGGCGGTATGCCGGTGGGAGCATTTGGTGGCAGGAAAGCAATCATGGATATGATTGCACCTGTTGGAAATGTTTACCAGGCAGGCACCCTGAGCGGTAACCCGATTGCCATGATCGCAGGATTTACTTTGCTGTCTGAATTAAAAAATAACCCGGGCATCTATACGGAACTGGAACAGAAAACCATTTATCTGAAAACAGGTCTTGACAAAGTTTTCCGGGAATCCGGTATCCCTTTTGTCATCAATCAGCTGGGTTCGATGATCAGCGTTCATTTCAGCGACCACCCTGTTACCGATTTTGCCACAGCTGCATCCGCCAATAATGAGCTGTTCAAAAAATATTTTCATGCCATGCTGAAAAGAGGGGTCTATCTCCCGCCTTCCGCATTTGAAAGCTGGTTTCTCAACAATGCACTCAGTTATGCAGATCTGGATAAGACCATTGAAGCAACCAGGGAAAGTTTACAGGAAATGTAATTGATGTCGGTTTTGCATCCTTAGCGATGATCCCGGCAATATCAAGCCCAAAAACAAATCACAGAGTTGATCCGCGCAAGATGGGAAATCAAAGACTAAAAACTATAGACTAAAAACTATAGACGAACAACCGAACACCCATATGTTTTCATATCTTACATAAATGAAAATCGTATTTTTTTCGGCACAACCTTACGATAAGGAATTCTTTAAAAGACTACAGGGCAACGCATCGGTGGAACTGATCTTCCACGAAGCCTCCCTTACAGAAAAAACAGCCAGTTTTCTGGAGCCGGCAGATGCAGTCTGTGTGTTTGTCAACGATCAGGTTACGGCAAGGGTTTGTGAAATGCTGGCAGCCAGGGGTATCGGGATTATCGCCCTGCGATGTGCCGGTTTTAACAATGTTGATCTCGAAGCCGCCAGAAAAAATGGACTGCGGGTTTGCCGGGTTCCGGCTTATTCACCGGAAGCGGTAGCGGAACATGCGCTGGCATTGATCATGACCCTTAACCGCAAAACACACAAAGCCTATAACCGGGTAAGGGAACAGAACTTTTCACTGAACGGGTTACTGGGATTTAATTTGCATGGCCGCAGTATTGGGGTTATTGGTACCGGTAATATCGGCACCGCTTTTTGCAAAATCATGCTGGGTCTGGGTTGTCGGGTCAAGGCATTTGACCTGATTGCCAATAAAGACCTGGAAGCCATGGGTGTGACCTATCATCCCCTGATGGAAATCCTTCAGACCGATATCATCTCCTTACACTGCCCGCTGAACGAACAGACAAGACATCTCATCAATGCGGAAACCATTTCCATGATGAAAAAAGGGGTCATGCTGATCAATACAAGCCGGGGTGGATTGATTGAAACCTCCTCCGTAATCCAGGGTCTGAAGTCGGGACAAATCGCATATCTCGGGATTGACGTATATGAACAGGAAGAGCACTTGTTTTTTAAGGATTTATCAGACACCGTGATCCAGGACGATGAAATTCAACGATTAATGAGCTTTTCGAATGTTTTGATCACTGCCCACCAGGCATTTTTTACGGAAGACGCCATCACACAGATTACTACTACAACGTTAAATAACATAGATCAGTTACTAAAAAGCGGTAATTTGACCAACCGGGCAGCGTTATTAGTTTAATTTTTATCTGATATTCGTATAAGCGTTGAATATGCATAAAGAACCTATGAAAAAATTAACCCTGCGTCTCAGCTTCGTACTTGCGGTTATGCTGACTTTCATGGCCTGTAAAAAGGAACTGAGTCTGGAAAACGGCGGTTTTGGCGGAGTGGCCCAGGGCGAACTGGTGGATTCACTCGGGAATTGTAAACAAGCCGAAGTAAAAGGCACTTATTCGATTGATACTCCACTGGTTATTACCAGAAACTATGTCAATATACAGGTAAATTTCACGGCTCCCGGTAAATATAAAATCTATACCGATACGGTAAACGGGATGTGGTTTCTGGATTCCGGGTTTGCCATCAGCACCGGTGTGACCGTAGTTAAATTAAAAGGTTACGGAACCCCGATCTTACCCAAGACCTCTGATTTCGCATTGTATTTCAATAACAACCTATGCACGTTTGCCGTTGCGGTAAATGGAAGCGGCAGCAGTTCGGGTGGAGGATCAGGTGGTGGTTCCAACGGGGATTATTTTCCCACTACGACCAGTTCCAGCTGGGTGTATGACTATATCCCCAAGATCGGTAACATAGATACTTTTACCGTTTCCGTAGTGGCACCCGAAATTCAGGTAGACAGTCTGAGTTATGCGCAGTTTGCCACCCGGTTGGGAGATGTCTTCTATTTTGCCAAAGACAAAGCGAGGGGTATCTATTATGCACTGAGTACCGTGGATTTTGATTATACCCTCATATTTGATACCATACCTACCAGTTTCATCACTTACCCCTTCCTGAAAGAAAATGCGGCTGTGGGTGAGACATGGTCATCGCCTGCACAGACAGGTTACTGGATCGGTGGTAACCGGGGTACGGCAAAAGCTGTCTTTACCGTTCAAAACAAAGGGTTACAATATACCATTGGCGGTAAACAGTATTCGGATGTCATAAAGATCAAACGGGAAATCATGTTCCTGCCGGATAATAGCGGCAGCACCTATAACACCATCCTTACCGGTAACTCCTATTATGCAAAAGGCTATGGTCTGATCGACCAGGTGCTGGATGGACCTAACGGTACCGTCGCACAATCCATTTCGCTTTACCAAACGCCTGTTATCAAATAATTCGCTTTCAAAAGATATACAAAACAAAAGACCCGGCATCACTGTCGGGTCTTTTGTTTTATCAGCTGAGACAAACTAAAAAATCTGCGTCTTATCATTTACCAGGCTATCGGTTTCAATGGTCGGATGTTCTGCTGTGACTGGTTTCTTGAAAAACCTGTTTTGAAATAATAGTATGACGATGACCCCGGAAGAAATGGAAGCATCTGCTATATTGAAAACGGGACGGAAGAATTCAAAATCGTCGCCACCTACCAGTGGCATCCAGGCCGGAAAATGGGT
>JAGWTX010000324.1 GCA_028875955.1 Bacteroidota bacterium
GCTTCTCTTATTATTTGTAATTTTCAATCCATGAAAGATAGTTGGGCATTACTGGGTTCGGCACAGATCGACAGATCCAAATGGAACGAATGCGTGTATAATCATGCACAGGGTCTTATCTATGCACACTCAGATTGCCTGGATGCCATGTCAGAACACTGGCATGGGTTGGTGCTCAACGATTATGCAGCCATCATGCCACTCACCTGGAAAAGAAAATGGGGCATACGTTATCTCTGTACACCACCCTTTCTGCAACAACTGGGAATCATTGGCAGATACAAAGCCAGTTCCTTGCCGGATCTTGAAAAATGGATCTTTCAATTTTGCAGCTATGGAGACCTGACCTTAAACTATGCCAATCAATTGGCAGCCCAATCGCTACAGGCAAAAAGAAAGATCAATCTTATCATTCCGCTGGATCAATCACCGGAATCCATACGTGATCAATACAAACCGGATGCAAGGGATTCCGTTAATCATGCCGCAAAAAATGCATGGCAATATTCTGAAGGCGATATCCGGGAATCCATCGAATACTATCAGCAATATTATGCCGGAAGAATGCCGCATATCGGCAAAGATGCGTTTGTGAATTTTACAAAGCTTTGTTTGCTGCTGGCCGAAAACGGACAATGCATTACCCGGAATATGACCGACATAAATGGAAATATACTCGCTACGGCAGTCTTGCTGAAAGACAACAAAAGGATCTACAACCTAATGAATACCACATTACCGGAAGGCCGGAAAAAAAGGGCCAATCATCTGCTGATGGACCGGATCATGGGTGAATTTGCCAATACCCCTTTTCTATTTGATCTGGAAGGTTCGGAATTGCCTGGGGTACAACAGTTTTATCTGTCATTCGGTGCTGTGGAGCAGCCCTATTATACATTTCATTTCAATCATTTACCCTGGCCCTTGAATCGGTTAAAGAGATGATGCCCTTTCCAAAAGTATTTTTTCGGCAATCAACAGATCGGAAGGACGGGTGATCTTGATGTTTTCATATTCACCTTCGATCAGGTAAACGGGATTACCGGCTGCTTCTACAACAGTGGCTTCATCCGTGAAAGACTGTTTGTATTCACTTTGGAAAGCGGGCAGTAATAATGAACTCTGAAAAGTCTGAGGCGTTTGTATGATCCTGACTGCATTCCGATCAGCAACCGTATGTCCGTGCCCCTGAACAATCCGGATACTGTCTGTAGCAGCAACAGCGGGTATGGCACTGCCTTTTTCCAGGGTTTGTTCATAGCACCGTTGAATCAGGTCTCGGCTCACCAGGCTGCGCACCCCGTCGTGCACAAATACTATGGATGGATCGCTCACCAATGCCAGACCGTTTTGAACAGAATGAAAACGGGTCTCTCCCCCAACCGTGACACTGACCCTGTCACCTGCCTGCAATTGCGCGATCAATTCTTCCCCTTTTTCCAGTGAATCCTTCGGTAATACCAGGATGATCTTCAGGTCTTCGTAAGCCTGCAGAAAAGCCTGCATGGAATAACCCAGCAGGGAAAGCCCCCTGATGGAAAGGAATTGTTTGGGTGTGGGAGAACCCATTCGGCTGCCTGTTCCGCCTGCAACGATGACCGCATATTTTTTCATGATACCGGGGTTATAGGGACAATAAAAAGGAGCTACAAAAGTAGCCCCTTTCATTTTCTCATGTTCATATACCTTAGTAAATATACTTATTTATAGATGGAAACTTCGTTCATCCCCTTACTATTTTTAGCTGCGCGGTACATACCGGCGCTATTGAAAAGCATCACCGCATTTCCCGCATGATCCACTCCGATCATCCCTCCTTCGCCATGCATCTTTATCAGTTTTTCGTTGACCACTTTGTCCATGGCTTCCTGTAATGACAGGCCCTTGTATTCCATCAGGCAACTCACATCATAGGCTGCCACGCTGCGGATAAACATTTCACCATGGCCGGTGCAACTGATGGCACAGGTTGCGTTATTTGCATAAGTGCCTGCCCCGATCATGGGGCTGTCGCCAATCCTGCCATATTTTTTATTGGTCATCCCACCTGTTGATGTTGCGGCAGCCAGGTTACCCTGCTGATCTCTGGCAACGGCGCCTACGGTACCGAATTTCTTATCCCGCATCAGTTCCTCCAATTGATGATTGGTATGATCCAGTGAATAGTTATCCGAATCGCGGATCGCTTTCCATTGATCATAGCGGAACTGAGAAAAGAAATACTCATCCGGTTCCAGTTTCACGCCCTGCTTGATGGCAAAATCATTGGCACCCTTCCCGCTGAGAAAAACATGGTTACTGTTCTGCATCACTTCGGTAGCCAGTTCGATCGGGTTCCGCACATTGCGTACTCCGGCTACGGCTCCGGCGGATAAATCGGAACCATCCATGATGGCCGCATCCATTTCCTGCACCCCTTTCTTGGTGAATACGGAACCTTTCCCTGCATTAAACAATACATTATCTTCCAGCAGGACCAATGCAGCTTTCACGGCATTCACGGCAGTACCTCCCTGTTCCAAAACAGCATAGCTGATATCCAATGCCTGTTGTAACCCTTCAAAATAAGCCTGTTCCAATTCGGGGGTCATATCTTCCTTTAGAATCGTTCCCGCACCACCATGAATAACTATTGTAAAATCCGGCATACCAAACCCTTTTTGGGAATCCGAAATTAGCTATTTACCAAACTCAAAAAAATGAATTAATCTGCAAAAACCTTAGAGAAGCTTCAAGGTAGCCGGATGTTTGTTGCAAGATGTCTATTGCAGCGTTTTGACAGGGTCAGTTACTGATGGCCAGAAAGGGATTGCAGCAGATACCTGTACCCATTAATATTGGGATTAAGGGGAACCTTTTAAAAAGGGTCTCTAATTCATTACCGTTAGGAATGATTTTGTAATAACATTTCGCATTCCTGTAATAAACGGTCGCGGTTGATGGCTGCTGTTCCCACTTCCTCGCATACCAGTCCCCCGGCTATATTAGCCATTTCCGCTGCGAGATACATATTGCGCGTACAGGCGTATACCAGTGAGGCAACGGCGATCACCGTATCACCGGCCCCGCTTACATCTGCGATATTCCGGATATGGGTCGGGATCAGCTTAACGGCTTCACCCTGCTGGTAAAAAACACCTTTTTCAGATAAAGTGATAAATGATATTTCGTGATGAAGATTTTGCTGCAAAATTGAATGCATCTGCTGTAAGGCAGGCAGGTCGATCGTATCGGTTAACAAATTCAGTCCTTCCTTGATTTCTTTCAGATTGGGTTTGAAAAGGGTGACGCCCTGGAACGAAAGAAAATTTTTCTTCTTGGGATCCACACTGGTCACGATATCCATTTCTTTACACAGTGCTATGAGATCGCCAATGATCCGTTTTGTCAGAACCCCTTTGTTATAATCCTCAAAGATGACCACATCCGGTTTTTCTGCAACCAGGTATGTGCGAACCTGAGCGAGCAACTGGTCTTCCAGATCGGAATCAATATCCGTTGTCATTTCCGCATCCAGCCGCATCATCTGCTGATTCCGGCTCATCACCCTCGTTTTGTTGGTGGTGATCCGTTTGCCGGACTGTAGGATGTATTGCGTATGAATCCCGTTCTTTGCCAGGAGTTGCAGCAATTCTTTCCCGTCTGCATCATTCCCAATGATGGAGAGAAGCGTGGTATCAGCCCCCAATGAAACCGTATTCAGTGCTACATTGGCCGCCCCTCCTACCCTTAACTCCCTTTTCTGTAATGCCACAACAGGTACGGGTGCTTCGGGCGATATCCGGTCAACCTGCCCCCACCAATAGGTATCCAGCATCACGTCACCGATAATGGCCACTTTTTTATTC
>JAGWTX010000325.1 GCA_028875955.1 Bacteroidota bacterium
ACCATTATTCGCATTGCGCAACTACCTGAGACGATAATTGGCTGTTCCGTTTCCATTAACAGGTGAAATGACTTACATTTATACAAATGCAAACGCATAAAACAGCTATCCGTGATTGTCAAAAAACGTTATGCAGTATCTTAATTCAACTATGTTTCCTTTTGATAGGATGCGTTTCGGGCCAAGCAGCCATGATAACCTCATATCAGAGAGACACCACCCCCTTATCCACCCGGCATCAGGCCATCGCCTATCTGGATCAGCAAACGCATTTATCAGCCAGTCGATTCTGGCCAAAAATTGCACCCGCCCTTTTTCTGGAGAATCTCAGAAATAATGTATTACATCCCCTGGATATCTATGAAGGCAGAAGTACCAATTTTTGTGCATATGCCGCCTTATCCTATTTACCCCTGCACGACAATCCCTACGACTGGGTAAAATTCATGATCCAGTTGTATACAAAAGGGCAGGCAGCCTATGGCAAAGAATATTTTGAACCGAGCAAGGAAATCAAACAAGCCGCAGGCACGCTTCGGTTTAAAGGCGAACTGGATATCCGGCCTGCAGACCAGCTTTGGTTTCTGACACTGGCCGACCATTTCAAAGGATACCTGAATTTTTTTGACAAGCACTATGACATCGGCAATGAAAACACATTCTGGGCTGCGGTGAATTTTGCCAAATTCAACCGGATGGTCCGTAAACTTTTTAACTACCGGGTGGAAGCGGTGGGATCGGATTTGATCCGCCCCGGGATCCGGACTTTATATGAATACCTTTCCGATGAACTGAAAACCGGTACCGTCGCCTTATTTGTCAACAATCCGGTACTTTATAAAAAAAAGCATTCCTGGATCAAGATCGGGGTACCTACCCATTTTATCATTCTTCTTTCCCTGGAGGAAGTAGGGGATGATATTGCTTTTACCTATTGGGATTACGGTGGCAGGTCCAGGCAAATCGTATCTGAGAAATTTTTGAAAAAAATCATTTTTGGCATTGCCCACATCACCCGAAAACAAACCGATGCGCATTAGTCGAAATATCACTTTTTTTTCACTGGTCACCCTGCTCCTGCTGGGCAGCTGCAGCACCAGAAAGCTGTTTTCAAAAAGATATTATCTCGAGAACGAAAAAGCGCTAACCGCTATCGAACAGGACTATAAGGCAATCTATGCCAAAAAGGCTTTTTCCCTGGGTTTCACCGACCGTAGTTTCAACACCGTATCGGTGGAAATCATAACCGACTCCTTAAAATACATCTATGATTTCGAGGGAACGGAAAACCGGATGCAGGATACCCTGCTAAAATATGGCTTACCCGTGAAACCCGTGATGCAGCTCATCCGGGATATGCGGTCAATCAAATGTATCTGGATCAACAACCTGGACTATTACGTGAACAACCAGAAAAGACAACTCGTTTTCATGTCCATCAGACCCGTTTCCGTGCATCTGCCCTTTAGTTCTGAAAAATATTATATCCTTTCCTTTTATGCCCAACCGCAATATTTCGACAGTGAAGGCCTGTTACTGGATAACCGGAAACAAAGAAAACTGAGAAAAGTAAATGGGGAGATCTTTCATAGAATCAACGATAAGGTTTGCTATACGATTTCCGGTAGTTTCAGATAGGTATTATGTGGATGGGGTTTGGTCTGTAGCCGGAAGTTTGTCTAAGGGGGGCTTCATTGTAATAAAACCTCTGCTTCAAAGACCTGTTTGTCAATGCACTGTTTTATTTGGACGATTTTTTGAAAAACCGGTTGATGTGCATAAATAAAGCCTTCCGGAAGCCCTGCTTTTCACAGTTGAGGATAACTAAGACCGTTCCGGAAAACAGACCCATCTTATCTTTGAACAATAATGCCTAAACCATGAGAATAAAGAACCCAATACAGTATGCATTTGCGGCATCGTTGTTTTGCGCATCGATTGCCTGTAACAATGGCAAAAGTGGTAAGACTTCCGGAGACACTACCCAAACGGTTGCTGCGAAAGCAGTACCCGGCTCCCCTATCAAATATGACAGTTCCAAAAGATACATTTTCCTTACCTGGGATGATTCCCCCCAGCCACCCGGAACTGTGAACTGCAAACTTGTCTTTCAATCAGAAGGCATCAAAGCCACTTTCTTTTCAGTAGGGTTCAACCAGGTTGGCCCTTTCAAAAAAAGACTGATTGATTCCATCCGGAATGAATATCCCGAATTCCTGTTGGCGAACCATAGCTTCAGCCATGGGTTTCAGGACAAGTATAGCAAGTTCTATTCACCGTCAATGACAGACAGTGCCCTGGGGGATTTTTTGCGCAATGAAAGGGAATTAAAGATCCCGGTTAAGATCATCCGTCTTCCGGGTAACAATACCTGGGCTTCGAATGGCAATATACAGGGGCAGAAATCGAATACCCCGATTGTAAAAAAACTGGATTCGATGGGATATAAGATCATCGGATGGGACCTGGAATGGGGACAGCAGGCCAGGATGAAAGCGCCCAAAGAATCCGTGGATGAAATGATCAAAAAGATCAATCAGCGTTTTGAAGACGGCAATACCAATCAACAGAATGCCATCGTGATCCTGTCACATGACCGCCTGTTTGAAAAACCGCAGTATGTAGATTCCTTACGCAGGTTTATCCAAATCCTGAAAGAAGACAAACGAAATGTTTTTGAAACCATTGACCATTATCCCAGCGTTCAGCAGAAATAAGGATCCATTTGGAATATCAAAAACCTGTTTTTAAAAAGAAAACAGGTTTTTTTTTGCTTTTGAACGGGAGAACGGCGCTCCCCCAACCCTGTCTGACCCGAATTGACCGGTTCCTGCCCCCATTTTCTGAAACGCAACAACCGTTCGTCCTAAAACGGACAGTTGTGACAGTTCATCCATCACAGTAAAACGGGCATTAAGATTTCCTTTACAAATTGGCTAAAATCCTTTCTGGTATTGGATTATAGCCCTTGATGCTATTGCATTAACATTCCCTTTAACACCACTCATACTATCGTTCATCACAGGAATGTAACTAATCACAATTCACTTCGTCTACCTATTGTTCGTTTCTACTTTTGACATATCAATTGAAACAAAAACAACATTCTTTATAACATTAATTAAAACAAAATGAAAAAGTTATTCATCACAGCCTTAGCCGCCATCGCCATCGGAACCAGTGCATTTGCCGCACCTGCTTCCATCAGTAAAAAAGTAAACGCGCATTTCAAGTCTTCCTTCAGCAATGCCAGTGAAATCACCTGGACCAAAACTGAAAAATTCAACAAAGCCAGCTTTTTAATCGACAACGAGAAAGTGGAAGCTTTTTATGATACTTACGGAGACCTGATCGGAACCAGCAGATCGATTCAGTTTGACAAGCTGCCCAAATCTGCCATCGAAACCATTACATCCCAATACACTTACCCTGATTACCAGGTTAGGGAATGTATCGAGTTTGTAAACGCGGATAATGAGAAGAACTACTATGTATCCATGGATAAAAACGATGCTACCGTAGTGCTGGAAATCACCAAAAAAGGCTCAGTTAGCCTGTATAACAAGATCTGGAAATAATATTCCTGCTCTATATATATACCCAAAGTCCTCCGTTCTTGCGAAGGACTTTTTTTTGTCAGCAGGGGAAACTGATTTTTCCCATGGTAACATAAGGAATATCGGAACTGCCGTTTCCGATGGGTGTATTCCCCCCGGCTACCGTCTCATTGGCAAGTATGGCGAATAATACCGCTTCTTTTGCATCCGGATTGATGGCCAGCTGATCGGTTGTGTGAAAGG
>JAGWTX010000326.1 GCA_028875955.1 Bacteroidota bacterium
CAGGCCAGAAATTATTTTGAAATGATTGCCACCAGTGTATCACCCGGATCCACTGCCATAGAACAGGATGCCTATGTAAGGGCGGCCGATTGTTATTTCATGAATAAGGATTTTTCCAGGGCACTGAGCATGTATAATGCGGTTATCAATCAGCATTTATCCGCCGCCGATTATGCATTGTTCCAGAAAGGGATCATCGCAGGGGCCCAAAACAAATACGCGGAAAAACTAAGTCTCCTGGCATCATTGGAAAAACAATATCCTTCCTCTACCTTATTACCCGAAGCCAATTTAGAAATGGCCAACACCTATCTGGCAAACGAGGATTTCCAGGGAGCGATCACACCCTTGCAGAAGCTGGTTGCGCTGCCGGCTTCCTCGCCCATGGTACCCAAAGCCTATCTGAAACTGGGGATCGCCTATTTTAACCTGAACAAAAATGATGCATCCCTGGATAATTTTAAAAAACTGGTGACCAGTTATCCGAATTCCCCTGAAAGCGATGCGGCCATCAACTATATCCGGAACCTGTTTGTGGAAAAACAACAGCCGGGTGATTTTGTCGAATTCATGAAACAAAATGGCAAACCCATTACGGCATCCGAAGAAGATTCACTTACCTATCGTTCAGCCATGCTTCGCTATGAAGCCAGGGATCTGCCTTCCGCCAAAACGGGTTTCAAACAATACCTGAGCCGTTTTCCCAATGGAAGCAAACACATCGAGGCCAATTATCTGATGGCTGAAATGCTGGCGAATGATAAATTACTCACAGAGGCCTTGCCCTATTATAAGGCGGTTGCAGATGAATCACAGAATCCTTATTCGGAACGGAGTACCCTGCAAACTGCCAGGATCTACTATTTTGAGCTGAAGGACTATGTGAACGCGGAAAAATATTTTCTGGAACTGAAATCCCTTGCCTCCCAACAGGAGAATCGCCTGGAAGCCATGCGTGGTTTGCTTCGTTGCCAGTTCAAAGCAGAGAAATGGAAAGAAGCCGCAGCCAATGCCACTGAACTATTGCAGGAGAAAGGAATTGCTACAGACGACAGGATGATGGCCAGCATGGTTGTGGCAAAAAATCTGCAGTCAGACAGTTCCCTTGACCAGGCCATTACCGCCTATAAGCAGGTGATTGCATCCGGCAAATCAGAATATGCTGCTGAAGCACAATACCATATTGCCGAAATCTTGCTGGCACAAAACAAGTTACCTGAAGCGGAGAAAGCCGGTTTTGAAGTGATCAAGAAAATGGGATCCTATATCCTCTGGGTAACCAAAGCCTATTTGTTGCTGGGAGATGTGTATGTGCAGGAGAAAGACTGGTTCAATGCGGAAGCCACTTTTAAAAGTATCGTAGAGAATGCAACCATACCTGAACTAAAAACAGCAGCACAGGAAAAACTGGATAAGGTTCTGGAAGAAAAGAACAAAGCCAATAAAGTTGAACAACCGTAAAGCAGACCCATACATGAACTACTTACCAAAAACAGTACTCATTTTTTTAGTGGCAATTCTTGCCCTTGGATCTGTGCAAGCGCAGAAAAAAAGCCGAAAAAAACACACCACCACCAAGACCAGGAAAGCAACTGCTGCCAAGAAAAAAGGCAAACCGGCAGCCCGGAAGCCAGCAACGATAACCACTAAGCCGGCTTCCCAACCTGTTTTGAATACAAAGCCTGCAGAACCCATTGTAAACAACAGTTCTGCGGACACAACCGTACCCAGCGTGGTTACGATCACTTCAGCATTCAAACCCTCTTTGCAAAATGCGGCTAAAGTAAATTTTACCGCAGCAACACCTGTGATAGATTCTTCCAGGATTCCGGTCACTTATCAGATTCCTTCCCAGAACCTGTTTTTTTCTTATCAGCCCGTGGCCATCAAACCCCTTGCCCTGGCAGTGGATTCAGGCTATTTATGGGAGAACGACCAGTACATCAAAGTCGGGGCCGGTAATTTCAGCAGCTATATGGGAGAAGCCGCTCTTTCTTTTGGTGATGGCAAACATGCGATCACAAACCTGCGGGGTCATTTTATGACCAGCACAGGTCATCTTTCCGCGCAACAATCTGCAAAATGGGGATTGGATATCTTATCCATATTCAATACAAAAGACAACCATGAATGGACAACGCATCCCTATTATGAGAGCAGTACCCAATATCTGTATGGCTATCAGCCTGCCACCTTATCCTATGGAAAGGACCAGTTATTGCAACGTTTCAGCACCATAGGTATCGATGCCGGTTTGCAGAACAAAACAGCCAATGACTATGGCATAACCTATCATCCGCAGATTCAGGCATTCCGGTTTTTTGACAATCGGGAAGGGCATGAGAATGACTTCATACTTAAAGCGCCTATCAATAAATCGTTTGGCAAGATCTATGCGCTGGACCTGGGACTGGAAGCCGATATGGCCACCCTTTCTTTCCCCCAGTCTCCCGGCGCACCCTCCCTGAATAATAATCTTTACCTGATCAAACCTTCCTTCCAGTTCAATACACCCAATTTCAAACTGAATGCAGGTATCATTCCTTCCTGGGATAATAAACAATACGCTACGCTGCCCAATGTAACTGTTCAGGCAAAATTATCAGAAATCAATCTGGTGATGGAAGCAGGATGGGTGGGTGGATTCCAAAAAAACGGTTACCGTTCACTGGCCGGATATAATCCGTGGATCGGTCCTTTATCCCAGATATTCAATACAAAGATCAGCGAACAGTATGCGGGTATAAAAGCCTCTGCGGGTGATCATTTCACTTATCAGGTAAAAGCATCGTTACTCAAATTCAATAACCAGCCCTTATTTTTGAATAGTGCCGGTGACGGGAAAACATTTGACATTGTATATGAACCCGAAATGAAAGCCATCCGGATTCATGGCGAATTGGGCTACACCGAACAGGAAAAGCTCATGATAATGGCAGGAGTGACCTATACCAATTATAATTCCTTAACCGTGAATCAGAAAGCCTGGGGATTATTGCCGCTGGAAGCAACCGGCTCCCTCAAATGGAAATTACTGAAGGATCTGCAGGTTAAGGCGGATGTATTTCTCTGGGATGGCAGCCCATACAGAGACAGTACCCTGCAGGCCAGAAAAGGCCAGGCCGTGGCAGACCTGAATCTGGGGGCCGAATTCACCGTTATGCCCAGGCTCAATCTCTGGCTTCAGATGAGTAATCTCCTGAACAGTACCTATCAGCGTTGGAATCAATACAATGTATTAGGGTTCAATATTTTGGGAGGAGTTGTATATTCGTTCAGGTAATCAATACTTTGAATGGATCAATTGCTCTATAAATATCTTGTCCTGCATCAGAACCTGAGCTTACCGCAGCTGGGTTCTTTTCAGGTAGTTCAGGTGTCTGCCAGACTGGATGCCGATACAAAAAATGTATACCCGCCACAACCAGTCATCCGTTTTTCTGAAACCGACAATCCTACTCCCAATAAATCCTTCTATACTTTTCTTGCACAGGAATCCGGAATGGATGAACCGGCTGTCATGAAACAGTTTCATGATTTTTGTTATGATCTTCGCAAGGAGCTTACAGAAAAGAAAGAAGTGGTACTTGCGGGTTGGGGTAAGTTGTGGAAAGGGGAGGATGCAGGTCTTCAGTTTGAGCAGGTAGCGGATCTTTCTGATATGTTGCCTGTTTACCCATTATCACCGGATCAGGCGGCTGCCGTTTTCGCCGATGGGGAATATCTGTCTTCAGAAGAAACCATTGAAGAAAACGTTGCAC
>JAGWTX010000327.1 GCA_028875955.1 Bacteroidota bacterium
TTCTCTTTTGCTTCCGTATACTCTTTTTCACTGGCGATGCCGTTTTTATACAGGCTTTCCGTATTGTCCAATTCCCTTTTGGCAATGGCAATATCCGCTTTTGCACTGTTTAAATCTGCATAGTTGCCAGCTACATCCGCACTTTTGACAACCGCCAGCACCTGACCGGCTCTTACCTTGTCTCCGAGTGAAACAGTTGAATGGATGATCTGTCCGCTGGTTCTCGGAAAAATCTTATGAACATTGTTTTCATTAAAACTGATTTCTCCGCCCAGTGTTAACTCGTCATGTATAAAACCGGTACCGACTGTATCAATGCTTATCATTTTTGCCATCGTGTCACTTAGTACAAATTTTGTACTGACACTTGCTGTTTCCTTTTTTTCATGGCAGGAAACAATACTAAAGACCATTATTGATAAAAAAGCGTAAAATATCTTATTCATTTTGTAGATGTTATGGGTGTACAGGTTACTTTACAATGTCAATTCCGGTTTGGTAGTTCAATTCCTCCCTTGCTAATTGCAGATTGAGTTTCTGTTGATACATTCTGATCTGTGCGTTTGTGTAATCATCAAAAAAATCCAGAAATTCCAGCAGGCTGATTTGTTTGGCCTGATAACTCTTCACAACATTGTCATACATATCGCTGTATTTCCTGTAGAAAGCCGTTTGGGAGGGCGTGATCTGTTTGAGGCTGAGCAGTAGTTTCTGGTAAGCGGTAGCCAGGTTGTTTTTCAATTCTGTTTCTGCTGCGCTCACAAGCGTCTTTTGCTGCATGATGCCAAACTCAGCGGATTTGATGTTCCCCTGGTTTTTATTCAGCAATGGGATCGGTAAAGAGATGCTCATTCCAATATAGTTAGGCGCATAATTTGAATTTCTGTCAAAATTGGGACCGAATGTCAGATCCGGCACCCGTAGTGCTTTCTGGTAGGAGAGGTTCTGTTCCTGAAAAACTGTTTGTGTTTGCTGGAGCAGATAATTGGGGTTGTTTTTTTTAGCTGTTTCAAAAAGCATGTCAATATTCGAAATGCCACTCAGATCGGTTTGGGGTATATCACCGGTTACAGGTTTTATAAATACATCATCCTTTATCTGCAACAAGGTTTTTAGATCCGATTGGGTATCGGCGATTGTTTTTTGCAGATCCGCTTTATCCTGCTGGGTAGCATTGACCAACGCCTGTAACCGTAAATACTCTTTTTCCGCGATATTCCCGGCCTTTAACTGGGCACCCATACCGGATAATAACAGGTTCAGCTGGGATAGCTGGTTATCAAATATCTGCAAATTGGCTAACTGCTGCCGGAGGGAATAGAAATCGGTTCTTAACTGGTAACGCAGATTCCGTAACACATCCTGAAGGGAGAGTTCACTTAATTTGGCATTGGTGGTTGCCAGGTTTATCAGCTTCCCCCTTTTGCCGGCGGTTTTTATCAGTTGCTGCACCTGCACATAATACTGACCATTAAAACTGCCATCCGGGTTTTTTCCATAAGGGAAGAAATGACCGTTGGCGGCGATCACCTGATCCGTATTTAACACAGGATTGTCCCATAAACGCGCCTGGTCAATCAGCGCTTTTTGTGCATCAACCTGGTAATGGGCCGCTAACAGCAAAAGATTACTGTCAATGAACCGTTTCTCGATCTCAGGTGCCGTCATTCTAAGTGTGTCCTGTGCCGGAACCTGCGAGTATGCTGTAGAAGCAAGGGTAAACGCCAGTATAACCGGCATTACCATCCAATTTCGTTGGAAGGGTAAAATTCGCAAAAACATGTAAGCTGTTTAAGATGATGGAAAAGTAAAAAGAAAACCGGAAAATCGGCTGATAGGTAGCCTTATATCGCCTTTGGCGGCGGGGGATTGATTTCCTGCAGGTACAGGAAATCATAGTTATTTAGCAGGGGGGTATTCCTTATCCGGTGCTTGATGCTAAGATCGGTAATGCCAATTTTGTTAAAAAGACTGATGGCTTTGAAGGCTACTTTTTTATGGAAAGTATGGTGCTGGGAGGATTCCGGAATCGCATTTTTGTGCCCAAGAACAACTTCTACCACATATTCTACGATGGTTTCCGTGATATTGGTTTCAGATACGGTAGAAGTATTTAGCGGCCTGAAATCCTGTGCATAGATGCTCAGGTTCAACAATTGGAGTGCAACCACCAATGTGATAAAACGGATGATATGTAATTTAGAAAGGCGCACTATACAAACTGCAAAGTACTGGTAAGGAATCCAAATTTCTTGTTAAGAAACCGGAATTCTTTTGGTCAGCGAATAAAAAAAAGATCCGCAGGATTACTACGGATCTTTTATGTGAACAGGATATTATCCCGAATATTTATTTGCCATCGCCTCTTTTTCTGCCCAGTGGTTTGTTTTTGGCAAAATCCACCAGAACCGGTGCCGCAACAAAGATGGAAGAGTAGGTTCCGGTGATCACACCCACCAGCATGGCGAATGAGAAACCACGGGTTACTTCACCACCGAATATGAACAGGATCAGGATGGTCAAAAACACGGTCAGAGAAGTCATGATGGTACGGCTCAGGGTTTCATTGATCGCACGGTTGATCACCGCCGCATTATCCGATCCCTTCATCAGGGAACTGTCTTCCCGGATACGGTCGTACACGATCACCGTATCATTCATCGAGAACCCGATCACCGTCAATACCGCAGCAATAAAGTGCTGATCGATTTCCAACGGGAACGGCACGATTTTTCTGGCGAAACTGAATACGATCAGGGTCACGAATACGTCGTGTAACAGGGAGAAGATGGTTCCCAGTGAATAACGCCAGTCGCGGAAACGGATAAAGATATACAGACAGATCACAATCATACCAAAGATCACCGCTTTCTTGGCGCCTGTTTTCAGGTCATCCGAGATGGTAGGTAATACGGTTTGCGAACTTTGTTTGTAATTTTTCTCGAAGTCGGTAAAGCTGATGGTAGGCGGCAAATGACTCTTTAATCCATGGAAAAGCTTTTGCTCTACCAGCGAATCAATATTACTGCCGGTTTCCTTGATTTTGTAGGAAGTGGTGATATTGATCTGGTTTTTCACATCCACCGTCTTGATAATAACGGCCTCACCGAATTCCGTTTTCAATTCATCCCTTAATGCATCTTCATTAACAGCTTTGTCAAATTTGATGGTATAACTGCGACCTCCGGAGAATTCCACACCCTCGTCAAAGGCATCGGTACGGAAAAAGGTGCTGATACCCAGGATAAAGATGATCACGGATAAACCATATGCATACTTCCTGTATTCAATGAATTTGAAAGATGCGTGTTTGAATATCTTCCGGGAGATTCCGGTAAAGTATTCAAAGTGACGGTTCTTGTTCATGTACCAGTCGGTGATCAGACGGGAAACCAGGATACCACAAAACAGGGATAATAAGATACCGATGATCTGTGTAGTGGCAAAACCCAGTACCGGACCTAATCCGAAATAGGCAAGGATTATGGCAGTAAGTAAAGTGGTTACGTGTGCATCCAATACGGGAGAGAGGGAACGTTTGTAACCGTCGTTGACCGCATTCTGGTAACTTTTGCCCTTGGTAAGCTCTTCCTTGATACGTTCAAAAATGATTACGTTGGTATCTACCGCCAAACCTACCGTTAGTACCAGACCGGCAATACCCGGTGCCGTCAGGGTGAATCCCAGGGCGCTCAGGATACCGATGGTAAAGAGCAGGTTGAGGATCAGGGCAATATTGGCCACCCATCCACCCGTATTAA
>JAGWTX010000328.1 GCA_028875955.1 Bacteroidota bacterium
ACGGCAAAGTCGATAAAACGGGTCACAAACTCATCCGTAACAGCAATATTGCCACTTGTCTGGTAGCCGACATGTACTTCATGCCCCTGCTCATGCAAACGCATGAATGTACCACCCATACTGATGATGTCATCATCCGGGTGAGGGGAGAAGATCAGGCATTTCTTGGGATGCGGAGAGCTTCTCTCAGGATGCGCGGGAATTACGGCATTGGGTTTACCCCCCGGCCAGCCGGTGATGGTATCCCTTAAAAGATAAAATACCTGCAGGTTGATCTCATAGGCATCCCCTTTTTCCACCAGCAGGTCGGACAAACCATTCTCCAGATAATCATTGGCGGTTAGGCTAAGGATGGATTTTTTGAGTTTTAACGCCATATAGATCACGGCCCTTTTGATCATGGCAGGCGTCCAGTCGCATTCACCGGTCAGCCAGGGGGATTTTATCCTTGTGAGCTCTGAAGCGGCTGCGTCATCTATGATAAATGTACAATCATGGTGCTGTTGCAGGATACTGGCCGGAATCTGTTCAGTAACGTGGCCCTCCACCGATTTGGCTATCACGGAAGCCTTCTGCCCCCAACCCATCAGGAGGATTTTTTTGGCTTTCAGAATATTGCTGATACCCATCGTTAATGCCAACCGGGGCACTTTTGAAATATTCTGGAACTCATAGGTATTGGCAATCCGGGTGGTGTTGTCGAGGTTTACCAGACGTGTTTTGGAAAAAATACTGGATCCGGGTTCATTAAAACCGATATGTCCGTTCAGACCAATGCCCAGCAACTGCAGATCAACACCTCCCAGGTCATCCAGGGCTTGTTCATAGGCAGCGCAATGTTTTTTGATCTCTTCTTTTGGCCAGGTTCCATCCGGGATATGAATATTGGCCGGATCTATGTCAATATGGTTAAACAGATGCCGGTGCATAAAGCTCCAGTAACTTTGAAAGGCATCTTTTTCTATCGGGTAATATTCATCCAGGTTAAAGGTGATCACGTTTTTGAAACTCAATCCTTCTTCCTTATGCATCCGGACCAGTTCCTTGTACAATAAAATTGGCGTGGAGCCTGTAGCCATACCCAGAACGCAGGGAAGGTTCTGAGCGGCTTTCTCCCGGATAATGCGGGCAATTTCATCCGCTACATATTTTGATCCGGCAGCAACACTGGGATAAATTTTAACCGGGATCTTTTCAAAAGAATCGACCATTTTCATTGGGTTGATATTTTATGCTAAAATACAGGCTCTGATCGGAAATTCATCGTTAAAACCGATTAAAAACGCACAAAGCAGCATAAAAATTGTTATAAAATTGCGTCTATTTGCAGTTATTGATTGACTGGGTCAAAATAGGCTTTACTAGACCGTACCCCCCACCAATCATATCTTTTAAACTCATTGGTTAATCTCCTGGAAAAATCAGACCAGTCCTTATGTGTTTTCTCCGTCCACAAAACTTCACTCAAGGCACTCATTCTCGGGAAGATCATGTATTCTACCTTGCTGGGGTATTTCATGTATTCCGTCCATACATTGGCCTGCGCTCCCAACACATATCGGGCATCTTCCTCAGACATTTCTGAAGGTACCGGTTCATATCCATATACTTTCTGAATCGGGGTATATCCTCCAATCACAACAGAATCCTCATGTTTTGTCTGTGAGTGATCAAAATACACCCAGCCGCCCGGTGTCATGATCACCTGGTGTTTTTGCTTAGCGGCTTCAATTCCGCCTTTTTCACCCCGCCAGCTCATCACTGTGGCATTGGGGGCAAGACCACCCTCCAGGATCTCATCCCAGCCAATGATATTCCTGCCCTTGCTGTTCAGGTATTTTTCGATCCGTTGGATGAAATAACTCTGTAACCCATGTTCATCCTTCAGGTTTTTGGATTGAATAAGCTGCTGGCAAAATGCAGATCTTTTCCAGTTGTCTTTCGGACACTCATCTCCACCGATATGAATATACTTACTCGGGAATAAGGCCATCACCTCATCCAGCACATTTTCCAGAAAATGAAAAGTGTAGTCACTGGGACAGAATACATCGGGATAGACTCCCCAGCTCTGCTGAACCTGTTTTCCCGTGCTATCCCCGCTCCAGACAACGTTTTTGGCTTTACGGGTGGCTTCCTCAGGGAAACAGCTCAATTCGGGATAGGCGGCAATGGCTGCAGAAGCATGACCGGGTAATTCAATTTCAGGTATAACGGTTATATACCTGTCAGCAGCATATTTGACAATTTCCCTGATCTGTTCCTGTGTATAAAATCCTCCATATCTGGTGTCATCATTGCCGGTTCCCGGATGGTGACCAATAATGGTTCCGTTTCGATAGGCGCCCACTTCCGTGAGTCTGGGATATTTTTTGATTTCGATACGCCATCCCTGGTCTTCCGTTAAATGCCAGTGAAAGGTATTCATCTTATACATGGCGATGAAGTCGATATACTTTTTGATAAAATCAACCGGGAAGAAATGTCTTCCCACATCCAGGTGCATGCCCCGGTAGGCAAAACGGGGTCTGTCTTCGATTTCCAGGCAGGGAAGGGTGAATTTTGTTTTTTTCTCAAAAGGAAACAGTTGAATCAGGGTCTGTACGCCATAAAACCATCCGCTGGGATCCGCACTTCCGATCACAGCCATGTTCCGGTTGATGGTGAGTGTATAGGCCCCCTGAACCGGGTTCTCCATATTTGTTTTGGAAAATACCAGGATATTCTGTTGGGTAGCGGTATTGTTTTTTTTGACAATCTGTAAGTGGAAACCATAAAATTTTTGCAGATAATCATTGATAAACCGGGCAGATTTTTCTTCCGCATCGCTGGCCAGAAAAATTTTTGTTTCGGCACTCAATGTGAAGTTGCCATCCATGATTTCAGTACGATAGGGTTTCGGTATCAGGTTCAGTTCCTGTGCATGCATGCGTAAGGATACCAAGAGGCAAAAAACAAGCAATTTTTGTTTCATGGGAAGGATATATGAGAAAGATTACAGAATGATTCAATCAAAACCTTCGGAAGCAGGTTTTGAAATCAGCCTAAAAATAAAAAAGATTCCCGTGCAAACAGGAATCTTTTTATCAATTTGTGCAAACGATTACACTAATCTTCTACGGTTGTTAATTTGATGATATTGGTTGGAAGGTGCAAATGAACAGGTGTGCTTCCTGTATTCACCACCACATCGCCTGGATTGAGAAAACCTCTTTCTTTCAGGATCTGAATCTGGTCACTGATGATATTATCCAGGCTGTTTTCCTCTGCATAATAAAAAGCCCTTACGCCCCAACTCAGACTTAACTGGTTTACCAGCGTTTTTTCTTTGGTGAAAATATAAAGCGGGGAGAAGGGACGGTAACTGCTAAGCATGAAAGCGGTATATCCGCTTTGCGTCATACCGATCAGCGCTTTTGCCTCCACATCATCCGAAATTTTACAGGCATTGTAACAGATGGCATCACTGTGAAAGGAGGGTGAATGCGGTTGGGGTTTCAGGTCCTCCTCACGATTATACCGGTACTCTTTCTTTTCAACTTCCGCAATGATCTTGCGCATGGTTTCCACCACCAGGGTAGGGTGCTGGCCGGTTGCGGTTTCCCCACTCAGCATTACAGCATCTGCCCCTTCCAATACGGCATTGGCCACATCGGTAATCTCACTCCGGTTGGGCTTCACCCGGTCGATCATACTTTCCATCATCTGCGTAGCCACAATCACCGGTTTGGCGCGGTGGATGCATTTCCGGATCAGTTC
>JAGWTX010000329.1 GCA_028875955.1 Bacteroidota bacterium
CCCACAAAATAATCCGGTTGGCGGATGGTGTCATTCACAGGATCCATCGGTTCTTCTCTGATGAGTTTGGCAAATTCCTTGGTCTGTTGCCGGTATTGTTTATTTGCAGAATGAAAGGGTTTGGGACTACAGGCGTCCATACCTATTAACAGGATCAGGAAAAGAAAGGCGCTAAAAAAAACTTTCATGAATGAGTGGGTTGAATAATCGGATAGAATGAATCTGTAAAGTAAGCAATCCCCGTTTTTAGCGGAAAATTTTTACTTGAATGGAAAAGGAACAACGGTTTGGAACGGGAACAGAGCCGGTAATTGATTGCCGATTGACTTGTATCTTTGGGAAAAGCGAGGTATGTCATTACAATTAGGAAGAACACAGTTTGGCGATCCGGCCAATACCGGAAATGTACTCACCCGGGAAGAAGCAGAAACCTTGTTTCAAAACTGGGTATTGAATCCGAAACTGAGGATGCATATGCGACAGGTTGCTTATTTAATGCATTGCTGGGCAGCCGAAAAAGAAATGCTGGATGATGCGGGTACATGGAGATGGGAAATGGCAGGTTTGCTTCACGACGCGGATTGGGATCAGTGGCCTGACCAGCATTGTAAAAAAATCATCGAGGAACTGGAACAAAGAAACATTGACCCTGAAATCATTCATGCCATTGCATCACATGGTCACCTGCATTTCGGGGTGGTTCCCGAAACCCGGATGGATAAAATGCTGTATGCATTTGATGAGCTATCTGGTCTGATCCATGCCTATTCCCTGATGCGTCCGGGAGGTTATGATGGCATGGATTTGAAAGGGGTCAAAAAAAGACTGAAAGAAAAATCCTTTGCGGCCAATGTCTCCCGGGAAGACATATCAGATGCCTGTGAAAGAGCCGGTATTGAACTGGACGAACTTATACAGTTTATCATACCCCGTCAGGCTAATGTTTTCGAACCTTAAGGTAAGTTTGAAAACCATACTTCAAATATTATGACTGAACCCGATTTTCTATCTGCGAATTATTGGAATGATCGTTACCTGCAGGAACAGACTGGCTGGGATATTGGCACGGTTTCCAGGCCGATAAAAGAATATATCGATACCCTGACCGATACGGATATCGAAATTTTTATCCCCGGGGCAGGCAATGCCTATGAAGCCATGTACCTTCTGCAAAAAGGATTCACCCATATAACCATTCTGGATATAGCACCCGATTTAACCCGAAAACTTTCTGAAAAATTTCCAACCGATCAATACCCCGGTTTAACAATCCTAACCGGCGATTTCTTTTCCCATACCGGTAGTTATGACCTCATTCTGGAGCAGACTTTTTTTTGTGCCATCCACCCTTCGAAAAGAGAATCGTATGTGCAAAAAATAAATTCTTTATTAAAAGGCAACGGAAAACTGGTGGGTCTGCTCTTTAACAGGGAATTTCCCGTAAACCCTCCCTTTGGTGGAAATGAAACGGAATACAGGCAACTCTTTCAGAAAGTTTTACGTATTCAGACCCTGGAACCCTGTTACAATTCAATTCCACAAAGAGAGAATACGGAATTGTTTCTGATTGCGGAAAAATAGGCAGTTTCCACCACCAGTATTGAACCTAACCTGTTTATATGGAAAGAAGAAAATTTATCGGAAGTCTTACCGGGCCTGTCTTAACAGCCTGTGCCGTTTGTATGGGTGCCTGCAGTAAGGGAAGCAGTTCGCCATCATCAGGAAACACTGCCACGGTAACGCCACCCGCCGGTGTTAATTTTACCATTGACCTGCGATCATCCTTGTTATCGGTCGGATCTTCAGTGGTACAGTCAGGTGTCATTGTTGTTAGACTTGCCGCCAGTGATGATCCCGGCTCCTTCACAGCCGTTCAGGTTTCCTGCACGCATGAAGGCACTTCCATCAACTTTAATCAGGCCGGCAATAATTTCGTTTGTCCCAACCATGGATCTACTTTTACCACCAATGGTGCTGTAACAAACGGACCTGCCGCCAGTGCCTTAAAGAAATTTACGGTTACCGTTTCGGGAAATATTCTCACCGTAACCGGATAATCAAAAAGGATTAGACCAAAGGTTCCTGCTGGCTAAGACAATGAAAACTACCCAGTCCCCAGATAATATCCGTTGAATCGATCCCAACGGTTTCTCTGCCAGGGAAAGCAGTTGCGATAATCTGCAGGGCTTTATCGTCTTTCGGGGAACGGAATGTGGGTACAATCACATGCCGGTTGCTGATATAAAAATTGGCATAGGATGCCGGTAAACGCTGGTCTTCATAGACAACTTCATCCGGCATGGGCAATTCAATAATCGTAAGCTGTTTCCCGTTCAGTAACCGCATCTTTTGTAATTCGCGGAGATTGGTCTGTAACAGGTCATAATTCTCATCCTGTTTTTTTTCTTCAATAACCGTGATGACGGTGTCTTCATTTACAAAACGAACGGTATCATCAATATGCCCATCGGTATCATCACCTACGATCCCATCCGATACCCATAATACCTGCTGCACACCATAATAATCACATAAATAGGTTTCGATCTGCGACTGGTTCAAATGCGGATTCCGGTTCCTGTTCAGCAGACAGCTTTTTGAAGTGAGCAGGCTCCCCCTGCCATTAAATTCAACGGAGCCTCCTTCCATCACGATACCAGGATGATAGACGGGTATGGAAAATGCGTTACCAATCAATGTCGGAATCACATCATCCAGATCAAAGGGCGGATATTTATTTCCCCATGCATTGTAATTCCAGTCCACAATGATTTTTTTTTCGGCAGCATCGGGGTTGATCAGAAAAGCAGGTCCATGATCACGACACCAAGCATCATTGGTGGGATGAAAAAAGAAAGAAACCTTACCCAGGTCCACGCCGGCTTTTTCAAGATGCCCGATGGCAGTGGTTTTCATGGCTTCATTGGCTACATTGATTCTTACCTCCTCACCCATACTGAGGTATTTGACAAATTCGGCGTACCGCGGAAATATGGTATCAATCTTTCCGGGCCAGCTGGCTTCCTTGTGCGGCCAACTTAACCAGGTAGCAAGATGCGGAGCAAATTCTGCCGGGAAAAAATAATTGAGTTCTCTGGGTGTCTGCTGCTGAAAGGTTAAATCCACAAAGGCTGTTTTACAAAATTGGGAAACGGTTATACTTGTTGCTCCTGCATCACCTGTTTAGGGTTCATCGATAAATCGTTTGGTAATGGGCTGATAAGAATCGATCCTTCTGTCGCGCAGAAATGGCCAATGGGTCCGGTAACTGTCTGTTTTTGCCGTATCTACCGGAACAACCGTAACTTCTTCTGCATCATGAGAGGCTTTGTATAACAGGGTTCCCAAAGGATTGCTTACAAAAGAACCTCCCCAGAATTTCATAGCCCCCTCCTGCTCAAAACCAACCCTGTTCACACTAACCACATGAACGCCGTTGGCAACTGCGTGACTGCGCTGAATGGTTTGCCAGGCGTTGTATTGTTCGGTATTGGTGGCTTCGTCCTGAGAAGTTGCCCAGCCGATGGCTGTTGGATAAAAAAGAATTTCGGCACCCATCAGGGCCGTAATCCTGGCTGCTTCGGGATACCACTGATCCCAGCAGATCAATACACCGATGGTCGCATAACGGGTCTTGAAAACCTTATAACCCAGGTCACCGGGGGTAAAATAAAATTTTTCATAAAAAGCCGGATCATCCGGGATATGCATTTTTCGATATTTACCCAGATAGGTTCCATCCGCATCCAGAACA
>JAGWTX010000330.1 GCA_028875955.1 Bacteroidota bacterium
TGTCACATCCACCAAATACTACAAACTTTCCGGAAGCCCCCTGCAGCCTGATTATATTTTAGATGGAGACCAGGGCGGGAGACTGGTTCTGAAAACCGCCAAGTTTGATTTTATCAACCCCCTGTCTGGTGGCGCAAAAATTGAAACCGGTTTTAAAACCAGCTATGTGTCTTCTGATAATGATGCGAAATTCTTTGACCTCAGCAGCGGTACCCCCCAGGATGATGTAAACAAGACAAATCGTTTTTTCTATGAGGAATTCAACAATGCCGCCTATTTCAATGTTAGCAAGGAATATAAAAAATTTAACCTGCAACTCGGCCTCAGAGGTGAACATACGCATATCAGGACACATCAGGTAAAAGGTGATATCTATTTTGATTCCAGCTATCTTCAGCTTTTCCCCAGTGCTTACCTTACCTATAAAATCAAGGAAGACCAGTCGTTGGGGCTATCCGTCAGCCGCCGTATAGACCGGCCCGGTTATGCCGAATTGAATCCTTTTCTTTTTCTGATCGATGTTACCACCTATGCAACCGGGAACCCCGCCCTTCTTCCGCAGTTTACCTGGAACTATGAAATGAATTATACCATCAAGGGAATCAATCTTTCATTAGCCTATAGTCATACGACACAAAGCCAGAACATAGCCATAGCAAAGTTTAAAGATGCCTTCCCAACGATTCCGCAGGCTGATAATGTAACTGTCCAGATTCCCATAAACCTTAGTTCGTCGGATTATTATGGCATTTCCGTTGCTGCACCCATCCGGCTCTCCCAATACTGGAACATGATCAACAATGCCAACCTTTATTATAACAATTTCAAGGGTATGCTGGGAACTACCCGTTTAAACAAAGGCAAACCCGCGCTGGATTACCGGCTCAACAATACATTTACTTTGGGCAATGGCTGGGTTGCTGAACTCAATGCAAATCTTTCAACCGGTGACCAATATGGTTTCATGGTGCTGGATCCGCAATGGGGCGTTGCGGCCGGATTGCAAAAATCCGTATGGCAAAAAAGGGGTACCATCCGGTTCAACATCACAGATATCTTCTGGACCAATCTGCCCAAGGCAGTGATAACCTATGATAACTATATCGAAAAATGGCATGCGCAAAGGGAAACCAGGGTAGCCAATCTCAGTTTTACCTACCGGTTCGGAAAGAATACCGTGCAGGCAGCCCGAAAAAGGACAACCGCTTCAGAAGAAGAAAGAAGCCGGGCAGGCAATTAGTAAACTGTTTTCACATTTTTTATCAATGATCATTGAACCCGAAATACACGGAAAAGTCATCAAAGCGGTTGCACCGTTCATGTACATGCTTTATCCAGCAATAACCTGTGTGGTTGCAATTTTTGCAATGAATTTTTTTTCAGGAACTGTTTCAGGTGCTTCTGAAAATGACTTTGATCATAATATCCAAAATCCTTATAATCAAATGAGGCAGGATGCGCCACCAGTTTTTCAACTGCCTTCCTGATTCGCATGATCTGTAATACGTTTTTCGTACTGATCCCGGTAACCATTTCAAAATATCGTTGCAGGGTTCGGGGGGATATATGGTATTGCGCAGCCAGTACTTCTACCGACTGGTTGAAATGGTTATGTTTGTCACAATCTGATATGATCCGGGTTACGATATGCACCGGGGTCAGGGAGCCCTCATACTGTTCAATCAGCTTATTGAAATAACCGGATAAGAGGGAGATCCTTTCTGAAAAGGATCCGGCAAGCTTAACTTTCTGTAAGACAGCCGGATCTACCAGATAACTGAGCGGGAAAATGGATTCCCTGTATTCTGAAAAGTTGATTTTTTTCTCAAAAATGATCGGAGAGGTCTTGAATTTTATACCAAAGATTTTATTCCCCCTGGAATGAAAACATTCGATTGCCTGATGTCTGGGTAAAAACCCGTCTGATTTCATGGGAAATTTTTTCTCCGCTACCTGCATGACAAAGGGTGTCCCCAGGTTAATGAGATATGTATAACCGGTGTTGGGAAACAATACGTCAGAAAACCCATCGGGATGTTGCTCCCACAATGATTCGAAACGGGTTTCCCAGAAAAAATCAATAAACAAGGAAAGAGAGGCTGCTGCTTTTTTGCGGAAATAAAATTCCTCAAAATGATCCCTGTCTATAAATTCTATGTGCTGCAGCATCTGCCAAAGTTACAAAAGGGGATGATTCCTCTGTCTCGGTTCAGTTCTTTTGAAGGGCTTGAGTTGATGAAAACAAAAATTGAATTTCAGAGAACATGTGTATGATAATGATAAAAAGCTGCACAAAGCTTTTTTATAAGCCCTTTAATTATGAGCAAGGGTGGTCAGTTCCCATTGCAAATGGCATCAGATCCTAGCTGAATGATTGAGCAGAACGGAATGCGCTGAATAGAATTTATCAGGACTGTATACAAACAAACAGGATCCGTTACGGATGGTTTTTATGACATCCTGATAGATATCACCCGGCAAAGCTGGGCATCCCTGGCTTCGCCCGATATACCCTTGTTTGGCGATCAGCGATTCGGCAACATAATCAGCGCTGTGCATCACGATCCCCCTTTCCATGGCTTTGTCATTGATCCCTTTTTCCTCCCCTTCCAAACGCAGGGACATGCCATGTTTCCCCTGGTACACATCACCGGTTATATAGAACCCCAGGCTGGATTGGAAACTGTTGGGTTGATTGGAAAAACGGGTGGCCATTTTGGTTCCCGAATTTCTACCATGGGCCACATAGGTCTGATAAACCAGTTCCCCGTTGGAAAGATCGATCACAAACAGCCTTTTTTTGTCGGAGGGGAGACTGAAATCCAGAATCGATAGGACATTGTCTTTTTTGAGCTTACCTCCGGTCAGTAATTTTTCATACCCGGTAACCGCATCGGAAAATGCCTGCCGGGACATACCCAGCGACCCTAGATCCAGGCTGTCGTATAAGGACAATATCGCATTTACCGGATTCTCTACTTTTCCGGACGAAAGACCTGTTTCATTGTTTCCGGAATGAATACCGGGTTTGATGAACGCGAAGCTCATGACAACCAGTAACCCTACCAGCATCATCATGGTAAATCTTCCCTGCATAAAACGTTTACGCTGCATAAATGACTTTTTTACAATAATGGTAAATCTGGATCAATGACAGTAAATGCCTGTCGGGTTGGCTTTGGAGATGGCAAAGTTACGTAATAAAACAGCGGTTTTAAACACCAAACCCATTACTATTCAATACTTTAACAAGTTGAATATGCAAAATATCGCTATGTAAGCTGCAAGTCTTTAGATTACCATTGATTAATAATAGTAATGTATCTCTCTGCAGGTAAGCATTTTGCAGGAGGGTTATCTGAAAGGACTTTCAAAGGAATCATTTGCCGGGTTATTATCCAACCTCTGTCAGAATAACTATATTAGTATCTAAAGCGAATCCATTCAGCTAAATACTTCTTCTCATGAAAATAAAATCCCTGTTGGTTCTGGTCCCTTTCCTGTTTCTGATACTGCCTGTTGCATTTTCACAGACCGGAGTGAGTTCGGTTTTACAGGAGAAGGATCTTACCTGGAACACTACGGCAAAAGCCGGTTTTACCGAATTACAGATTCCGACCGGAGGTAGCCTGGTGCAGGGTTTTCTCCTTACGCCCAATGGTTCAGAACCGCATCCCACACTATTATTGTTACACGGCTATCCCGGTAATGAAAGAAACCTGGATCTGGCACAAGCCGTAAGGGCCCATGG
>JAGWTX010000331.1 GCA_028875955.1 Bacteroidota bacterium
GACGGTACAAATATTGATGATCATGGTGACGCACATGCAAAAGACGGTTTCTGTCATGCGGTTCGCAAAGCAAAAGTGCAGGGCGAGATCGTTAACGGAAGGTTCAGGGCCAGTTATTTCCAATTGGAACCGATTGCTGTTGCCAAAGCCGTCAATCAACCCTGATCATTTCTTTTTTGACATAATCTTTTCCCTTAGGCGGTAGCCAAATTGGTGGGAACCCTTGTATGGTTGCTTCCGATTTAAGGTCCTATACTTCGCTGGATATATCTAAAGAAACGCTAAGTACCGTAAAATAATAAGGGTCAGGCGATATTCTGTATTTTACAGGTTCAATCCTTTGTTATGAACCGTTTCTGCTGTCTCCTGTTTTCAGCTGCCCTTTGTTTGTCCGGATTTTCACAAAAAACAGCCATACGCCTGATCGTCCGGGGTGATGATATGGGTTATACCCATTCCGGTAACCTGGCCCTTATACAATCTTATGCAAAGGGTATAGAAAAATCCATTGAAGTGATCGTACCCTCACCCTGGTTTCCAGAAGCGGTTAGACTGCTAAAACAAAATCCGGGTGTTGATGTCGGTGTTCATCTCTGTCTGAGCAGCGAATGGGAAAACATCAAATGGCGGCCCCTTACGGTTTGTCCGTCGCTACAGAACGAAAACGGCTACTTCTTTCCGATGATCTATCCCAATAAAAATTATCCCGGACAATCGCTTTCAGAACATCATGGGAACATACAGGAAATAGAAAATGAATTACGTGCACAGATCCTGTTGGCAATGAAAAACATCCCAGGTATCAGCCATGTATCTGCCCATATGGGGTGTACAAGTATTAGCCCTGAAGTAAAAGCAGTGGCTAAAAGACTGGCAAAGGAATATCATATTTCCATTGATCCCGAAGAGAAGGGGGTTATTTCTGTGGGATATCCGGGCAAACATGAAACCTTTGCCGAAAAAGAAGCCGGATTTCTCCAAATGTTAGCATCCCTGGTCCCCGGAAAAACCTATCTTTTTCTTGATCACCCGGGTTTGGATAACGACGAGTTAAAAGCGGTGTATCATATCGGTTATGAAAAAGTCGCAGCCGACCGGCAGGGCGTTACGGATCTCTTTACCAGCGAAAAAGTAAAAGCGGCCATTCGGAAAAGGGGAATAGAATTGATCGCCTATAAAGACCTGGCACAATAAATAGTAGCAACACCCGAATGCTGAAAACCGGAAAATTGGGTAACTTACGAATATGAAAATAGGGGTGGTTACGCTTGGTTTCTTTTTTCTTTCTCTTGTTCGTCCGTCTTTTGCACAACAGAAACAACTTACTGTTTTTGGATATTTTGCCGGACGCCCTACCATGATTGATAGTTTTCCGGTAGAGAAGCTTACCCATCTTTGTTACAGTTTTACCCATTTGAAAGGGAGTCGCATTTCCCTGAATAACGCCAGGGATTCGGCCACACTCAGAAACTGTGTTGCACAGAAAAAAAGAAACCCTGCTTTAAAAGTCATCGTATCCCTGGGGGGATGGACGGGTTGTTATACCTGTTCGGAGATATTTTCCAAAGACAGTTCAGTACGGATCTTTGCCTCATCGGTAAAGAAATTATTAAACGACTTTCATGCGGACGGAATTGATCTGGATTGGGAGTACCCGGTTATTGAAGGTCCGCCGGGTCACCCCTTTTCTGCTGCCGATAAAAATAACTTTACGCAATTAATAAAAGTACTGAGGGACAGTATCGGTTATCAGAAAGAACTGAGTTTTGCTGCCGGGGGATTCAGGAGTTATTTAGCATCCTCGATCGACTGGACGGCCATCCTTCCTTATGTGGACCGAATTAACCTGATGACGTATGACCTGGTAGGCGGGTATGATACAGTTACCGGACACCATACAGCCCTTTATTCAACCAAAACACAAAAAGAATCCTGCGATGCGGCGGTTTCCTATTTGGTAAACAGGGGCGTTCCTGTCGGCAAATTGGTTTTAGGTGCTGCATTTTATGCACGCATCTGGCAAAATGTTCCGGCTGCCCAAAACGGACTTTATCAGAAAGGTAAATTTTTGCGTGGCGTTTCATTCCGGAATTTTGATTCCAGCTTTTCAAAAGACAGCGGTTTTGTATATCACTGGGATAAGAAAGCCCATGCCCCCTATTTGTACAACGCCCAAAAGCAGTGGTTTGTAACTTTTGATGACAGCCGGTCAATCACAGATAAAATGAAATATGTAAAAGAAAACGGTCTCGACGGAATCATGTTCTGGCAACTGGCGGATGACCGGTTTTCAGATGGGTTACTGGATCTGATAGACCGGTTGAAAAGAGGTAGATGATGAAATGCATGTTTCACATTCCATTTTTATAAAACAAAAAAGAGACAGTTTTTAGCCGTCTCTTTTTTTGCGGTGTATGACACAGATCTTATTTCAGGAGAGCAAGTTTGGCTTTGACCTGATTCCATTCGGTTACTAAGTTCGCAAATGATTTTTCAGTTTGATTGACGGCTGTAACGGTTTGGGTGGTTGGTGGCATATCTGATTCCTGTAATAGTCCCAGCAGCCCCGAAAATGCCCCGGATAAACCGCCAAAACTTATTTCTGTATTCCCACCCCCTCTTCTTCCACCTCTTGCGACACTTGCAAATTTTTCCACTTCCTTGTTGATGGCTTCCAGTTTGGGTTGTTTATCGCCACCGGCAGCTAGTTTCTGGCGCAGGTCGGTTTGTGCGCTGTTTACTTCCTGCATGACTTCCCTGGCTTTTATTATGCCCTGGTAGCAGGTCATGGATAACTGATACTGTTTCTGCAGATCGGCCATACTGGTTTTGACGCGTGGATCCATTTTTACCGTAATCGGGTGTGAGATCTTTTCGCCATTCACACGGAGCGTAACGGTATAAACACCCGGCATCACCCAGGGTGAATTGGGTGCCGGTGCCGTGTTCTGATAAATGGCCTGCATGGGAAAGGACACCGGTCCTTCCAGACGCGTATAGTGCATATCCCAGAGAAAGCGATGAGCACCGGCATCTGCTGAAAGCAGTTGTTGCGGACGGATCCAATAATCCGGAACATTGGATGGCGGGATCGGGTACCGTGGATCATCGCTACTGTATTTCTGAACCAGTTTGCCATTCGGATCGGAGATCTCGAGCGTGACGGGTCCTGTTGCTTTTTCGCTGAGGTAATAATCAATTATCGCGCCTTCCGGAGGATTTTGACCGGCGGGTTCTTCCTGTGGCAGAGGGGTATCGGTATTCATATCCCACCTGATCCGAAGTGCGGTTTGGGGTTTAAAGAAAACGGTTTTCTGCTGGGTAAGACCTGCATTGATCTGTCTGAGTGGTGTGATATCATCCAGGATCCAGAATCCACGTCCATGGGTGCCAAGCACCAGGTCATCATCCTTTATCACCAGGTCACGGATGGATGTTGCGGGCATGTTCAACCGAAGGGATTGCCAGTTGGCACCATCATCAAAAGAAACATATACCGCATTTTCCGAACCGGCAAAAAGCAATCCTTTGCGGACAGGGTCTTCCCGAACAGCATTGATGGGTTCGTTGTCCGGGAGCCCATTGGTTATTTTTTCCCAGGATTTTCCGCCATCGCTGGTTTTATAGATGTAGGGGTGCATGTCATCGCAACGGATCCGGTTTATGGCGGCATAAGCCGTATTCAGGTCTGAATGACTGGCTTCCATGATGGAAACCTT
>JAGWTX010000332.1 GCA_028875955.1 Bacteroidota bacterium
CCACACCCAGTTTTGCAACGGCGCCGGGGAGGTAAAATAAAGCGCGTGCGGGATATGCTGGCGGGCGAAGATTTTTTTTACCTTCTTATCGATACTTATTTTATTCACGGTACAATAGCCGAGGTATAGCATGGGGATCAATACCCCGAATTTCCACCAGAATGTCCTTTTGGGATGCTGTTTGTGCAGGATCAGCAACATACAAAAACCGATACCTGCCCAGATGGAGAAAAACGGGTCTGCCACATAAAGGGTATTGAAAGAAAAACGGAGATGGCTAAAGGGTTCGAACCAGCCTACCCCGTAATTGTTAAAACCATCCAGGAACAAATGCAGGAATATTTCTGTCCCGAAAAAAATGACCCAGGTGCGAAAAGCAATGGACTGGGTCCTATGGACCCTTGCAGCCGTTAATGAGAACAGGGGTATCATCAGTAAGGCAAAAAGAAGGGAATGGGTAAACCCCCGGTGTGCCAGTAAACTTTCCGGCGTACTCATCCAGAAGGAACCGATAAAATCAATATCCGGAATACTTTGTGCCAGTGCGCCCCAGAGCATGGCTTTCTTTCCAAAACCCTTTTCAAAAAATGCTTCTCCGATGCAGGCACCTAAGACAATATGGGTAAGTGAATCCATCTTTGGGTTTAAGAGGCAAGTTAGGTATATCCACACCAATACCCGTTTCCCGGGGTAGCCTGGCTAGCTGGTTTCCCCGGGAATGGTTATGACAAATCCTTTCTGCCAAACATCCCGCTATTGATGGTGTGCAATAAAAATGGGCACACTGCGCTGTTTGAGGATATCGTTTACAAAACTCTTGTGAAACAAACTGCTCAGTCCTTTTCTGCCGAATGAACCGCATACGAGGATGGCATCACAGGATTCCAGGTTGTCTTTGGTGAAATAATCGCGGGGATGTCCTTCAAACTTGAACAGTTCCAAATCGCGAAAATGCCGGGCCGCGAGTTCACCCATATACCTTTCATCCGGCAGATGGTCTTTCCCGTCTTTTTTGGCATATACCAGTTGTGTCGGGTTACCGGAAAATTCGGGAAAGAGATAGGTAAACTGTTTGATGGCAAAAACGGATGATCCACTGCCATCATAAGCCAGTATATTGGTTCTGGGGAAAACAAATTTTTCGGGAACAACAATTACCGGACATTCGACCCCTTCCAAAGCATGGATCAGGTACTCATTGGCACCGCCCATGTCTGCATCCGCATAAAAACTTTCACTGCCCAGTATCAGCAGATCGGCAAACCGGGTTTCTTTTTTCAGTTCGGTAATCCCGAAATCCAGAAAATTTTTGTGTATCCGGTATTCAATGCCATTCCGCTTACATTCCGCTTCAAATCTTTCCATATTCTTTCTCACGTCTTCCGCATCTTCGTCTTCCACCAGGGGAATAAATACAGAACCGCTCATGCCACCACCCGAATAACTCCACAAATTCGAATATTCAGCCTGGGGCAGAAAGGCGCCGGTTAACATCAGGCGTTTCTTGTCGTGCAATTGTTTGGCAAATGAAAAAGCACCTTCAGAAAAATGACTGCCATCAAATGCCAGTAATACTTTTTTCATGATGGTAAAATTTTAATTGTTCGATAAATTCAGGTTTACTACAATCCTTTCCGCTTTACCTGATCATCCTGATTCTAAGGCTGATTCCTTACAAATTTCTTACAATGCCGACCTGATATTTATGACGGAAATCAAAGTAATAACTGATTACGGTCATGGTTTATCTCCGGGAGCCGTATTACATTGACGCGCGAAAAAATCAGGGTGCGGGTCCCGTATCCCGGAAAACGGATGGAACCGGGTTTTGGGATTACGGTTTCCGCAGCAAACGGAACTGAATGGATGAGACTTGCAGAATTGAACAATCCTGGTTACATTGAAGCAAAAGTCCGGTCATGGAAAAAACATTTAAGAAAATAGAAGAGCTTGCTGCGCATGTAAAGGAATACGTGCATAACGGGATAGCTGCCATCAAGATCAGTGCGGCTGAAAAACTGTCTGCCTTATTGGCAAATATTCTGGCCAAAGCCATCTTAGCCCTTTTTTTCCTGTTCTTTTTATTGTTTGCAAGCCTGGCATTGGCATTTGCACTGAAAACCTATACCGGGGGTATTGCCAGTGCTTTTTTGCTGGTTGCGGGAATCTATCTTATTCTCTGCATCCTGGTATGGTCTGGACGGGAAAAGCTGTTAAGGCAGCCAATTTTGCAAGCCCTGCTTGCCCAATTGTTCACCAAAGAGGAGAAAGATGAAGAAGATGAGTAATATCCGGGAGCTAAGGGAGGAACAGCAAAGACTCCGGATGCGTCAGCTGGAACTGGAAAAAGCCATTCATTATGACTGGCGGGATGTAAAAGAAAGCTTACGGCCAAAAAATGTGGTAAAACAGGTACTGGCCCCTGTTTCAGAGGAAAGCGAGCCAATCCCGGAATTGATTTCAGAACTGGCCAGCCATTTTACAAAAAAACTCATAGAAAAAGTTCCCGGACACCTGGGTGAATGGTTCCTTCGAAAAGCTACCGGCAAGTAAGGCAAATTGTAAAAATCATCACATCCCCCACAGGAAAAACCCCCGACGAATGATGTCTGGGGTTTTCACTTACCCGTAACGGTATCGGAATCGGGTGAAGTATCGGGTACTGACGAATATCAGGTTTAGGGCTGATGGATATTCTCCATTTAAGCATTGAGAAAAAATACTTTTGAATTCGGAAACAGCAAGTATGAAATTGAAAAGACCCCCATCCCCCATTTCTAGGACCAGTCAGGTACTGACGCAGTACCGGCATGAGAATGCCACCTGGAAGCGGATACTCGGGTATTTGATCGAGGAGAATATCATTCTGAAAACACGCTTATCCGAAATCCTGCAGAACAGTACCATTGGGGATAATGGATTCCTGGATAAGATTGAATATTTTCAAAACCAGTTCCTGAAAGAAGATGAAATTTTCGGGTATCTGAAACTGGATATCCTGGAACAGGAGCAATTACTGGATCCCGACTACCCGGAAGAATCCGATACACTCGCACTGATCAAAAGGAATCAAAAAAAACTCACCAAGGAGCTCGAAACGGCTGAAAAGGTGTTTAATACCCTAAAGTTTGAATTCAACACCTATCTGAGTGAAACCTTATAGTTGATCAGGCAAACCGCAACGCTTCCCATTCAGAAATACACCGGCAGATCGCTTTCTTTATGATGAGATCATCCCTATCATTGGATGTATCCACCTGCCGGGAGGTCAATTAGCCAGTAACTCCAGTTTTTGCACATTCAGGAGAACGATGCCGCCATCCTTGATTTCCACCAGTTTTTCAGATTTGAAATCACTCAGGGTTCGAATAAAAGATTCGGTGGCTGTACCTGCAATGGTTGCCAGGTTTTCCCGGGTGATGTCAATGGAGAAACCGGGGTCTGCTTTTGTATTGTATTTGTTATATATCAGCAGCAAGGCTTCTGCTACTTTTTTCCGGAGTGAATTATAGGCGAGCCCGAGAAGTTGTTTTTCCTTTTCTGAAATATTCTTAGCCAGCAACTGGATAAATTTCCTGCTTACTTCCTGGTTATGGTTTATCAGTTCTTCAAAGTCTTCTCTTGGGATAATGGCCAGTTCGGTTTCATCAATGGCTTCTGCGGATTCCTTGTAATTGGTGTTTTCCAGCATGGCCACATACCCCAGGAAATCAC
>JAGWTX010000333.1 GCA_028875955.1 Bacteroidota bacterium
TAAAAGTGGAAGAATACCGGCGGGATGCCACCTGTTTAACGGTATTCCTGCTAACCCTGATCGGGGCCATTATTGCAGGCCGGAAAGTAAGGGGTGGCAGCGGCGTACACCTGGCAGTGGGTTTTGTGATTGCAGCTGTTTTTATCATTACTGATCGTTTTTCTACCATTTTCTCAACAAAAGGGAACCTTCCGCCGTTAATAGCTGCATGGATACCCAACCTGCTTTTTGTGTTTGTGGTCATTTACCTGTACCGGAAAGCACCCAAGTGATTTTATCCTTATCAAATGGGGCTTTATCCTTTTTGTTTTGTTGCGCAGGGCAACTTGTTTTACCTTTATCACTTTAGGAAAAGCCAGGCATTTCATACGTTTTGCGGGCTTTAACCGGATGAGAATTTTGAAAATAGCTTAGTCATGGGAATAATAAAAGAAAGGTTCAAAGCAGCAGCAGATGCTTCGAATTTAGAGATCAAAAACCTGCTGAAAGAGCATGGTTCCAAAAAGATAGGAGAAGTTACCCTTTCACAGGCCTATCAGGGTATGCGGGGTATCACCGGTCTGGTAACCGAAACCAGCTTACTGGATGCCCAGGAAGGCATCCGTTTCCGGGGTTATTCCATCCCGGAGTTGCAGCAAAAACTACCCAAAGCACATCCCGGGGGGGAACCCCTACCTGAGGGTCTTTTTCATCTGATGCTGATCGGTGACCTGCCTACAGAAGAAGAGGCCAATCATATTACCAGTGTCTGGCAGCGCAGAAGTCATGTGCCCAATTATGTATTTGCAACCATTGATGCCTTGCCGCTGAGTGCCCACCCGATGACCATGTTTGTGACGGCTGTCATGGCTTTACAGACCGAGAGTCATTTCGCCAAGGAATATGCCAAAGGGATGAATAAGAAGGATTATTGGAATGCCATTTATGATGATTCCATGGATCTGATTGCCCGCCTGCCCCGTATTGCTGCCTATATCTATCGCAGAAAATACAGGAATAACGAACACATACAACCCAATGGCCTGCTCGACTGGGCGGGTAACCTGGCCCATATGATGGGTTTTGAAGACGAGAGTTTCAAGGAACTGATGCGTTTATACATGACCATTCATGCCGACCATGAAGGAGGAAATGTATCTGCCCATACCGTTCACCTGGTAGGTTCGGCATTAAGCGATCCGTTCCTGAGTTATGCAGCAGGTATGAACGGATTGGCAGGTCCCTTACACGGATTGGCCAACCAGGAAGTGATCAAATGGATTTTTGAGATGCAGGCACAGTTGGGTACCGATGATCCTACCAAGGAGCAGATTGCCGGATATGTGCAAAAAACCTTATCGGAAGGGAAAGTGGTACCGGGTTATGGTCATGCTGTCTTGCGCAAGACCGATCCCCGTTTCACCGCTCAAATGGAATTCGGTAAAAAACACATGCCCGATGATAAACTGGTGAATACGGTTTGGAAAGTATATGAAACCGTTCCGCCCATCCTTCAATCCCTGGGGAAAGTAAAAAACCCATGGCCGAACGTAGACGCGCATAGCGGTGCTTTGCTGGTGCATTATGGCATGGTAGAGTATGAATTCTACACCGTATTGTTTGCTGTGAGCCGTGCATTGGGTGTTCTTGCCAGTCTTTGCTGGGACAGGGCCCTGGGCTTTCCGCTGGAAAGACCCAAATCGGTTACGACGGAAGCTGTGAAAGATTGGCTGGCGGGGAAAGGGGAGATCTGGGATTAAACCCGGATCCTTCCAGTTCATTCTGCAAAATAATTTAGGGATCTGCCTATGCTTTGCATAGGCAGATTTTTTTATCTTGTAGTCAACCTGTTAGCTATGAAAACAACAACCAACCCTGGTGTCAAAAAAGCTGTCTCCGGTGCAGCAGGGCCAAAATTGAAAAAAGCCATCACCCCTAAAGCAGCAGCAGCCAAAAGCAATAGCCGTAAAACAAAGGCTTCACCTACCCCAAAACTCCCAAAAGAGCCTGCTATAAAAATAAAATATGCTGATAAATCAGCCGGTCAGCCAGACCTCCTTGATTTGTTTGAAACCATCAAAAAAATGATGGAACCCTATTCGGGAAAACGCAAACTGGTATTACATGCCGATACCGGCGGCCAGGCAAACCTGGTAAGTCACCAACCCGTGGAAATAAAAGGCAAGAAAAGAAATGAGCTATGGGTTGTATCAGCATTGGTGCAGAAAGGATATGTAGGATTTTATTATTCCCCGGTAGCCTTGCATGGGAATCTGTCCCAATATTTCAGCGAAGAATTTATAAAATGTCTCAAGGGCAAGTCCTGTTTTCATATCAGGAAAAAGGACCCGAAAATAATGCAGGACATAAAGAAAGCCATACAACTGGGGTATGAAGGATACTTGGCAATGGGATGGATTTAAAAACCGGGTTGATCCAAAGACCGGTGTTGGGTTTATTTTGAAATTGGTTACTTCACCGGTTGCTTCTGATAAATAGCGTGAATAACAGTTCTGTCTGTTTACATTTTTTATCAAAGGAAATTTTCGTTTGGGATGGATAGATGGTAAGTATTTGCTATGACCACACCCATTGATCAAATTCCGTCTGACAGATCCGGTATTGCACCATTTTTCTAAACGGCCCTTTTTGCTTTTTCCCAGTTCACCACCTGTGTCCTGGAGAAATAACGGTGAAACCCAAGAAATACAGACAGGTTCATGATAAAAAAGTAATAGGGTACGAACAGTAATTTTACTTTTATCGAATGGTTTGCCAGCCACCATCCGGTCAGGGCAAAAAGATAAAACAGGATCTGCAGCCAGAAAAAAACAGGATAGAAGGACAGCTGTAATAGGCCGGAGTCTAGGGCGAGTAAATAACTGACCGGTAAGAGCAGTAACAGGCAAACAGGTGTCAGGGTCCATCGTAACACCCTGTGTGAAATATACTGGAAGGAAAGTTTCCCATATTTGAATATGTTCAGCAAATCCTTCAGGCGGATGATGGATTGGATACCTCCTGCACAGATTCGGATTTTTCTTTTTAGTTCTTCCTCCACGTTGGCGGATGCATTCTCGATTGCGTATGCATTGGGATCATACTGAACCGTATAACCCTGCTGGGCCACACGAAGCGACAGGATAAAATCATCCAACAAAGTGTCTTTTTCAACTTCCTTGTACAGTTCTGTCCGGATGGCGAAAAGTTCTCCGGCTGCACCGACCACGGTATTCCATTCAGCATCCCATTTCTTTAATGCGGATTCATATTTCCAGTAAAACCCCTCACCGGAAGCGGAAGCCGTATCGGTTTCTTTTTGACGAATTCTCTTTTCACCGGAAACACAACCCACTTTTGGATTGCTGAATAAATGAACCATCCTTCTGATGGAGTCCTCACCCAGCATGGCATTTGCATCGCTGAATACGACGATGGGCGTTTTTACAAACTGCATCCCGCGGTTCATGGCACTGATCTTTCCCTTGCGTTCAGGATCATGCAGAACCTGTACGCCTTCATATTTGCTGCAAAGCTCCGGGGTCCCGTCATCTGAGCCGTCTGTAACCCATACAATCCTGAGTTTGTTTGCCGGGTATTCCAAAGCCAGTGAATTCTTCATTTTTTCATCGATATAATATTTTTCATTATAGGCGCTGATAAACAAGGTCACTTCGGGTTCGAAATTTTCATCGAGAATGGGATTCTGATTTTTACCAAACTTTCTTTTGAG
>JAGWTX010000334.1 GCA_028875955.1 Bacteroidota bacterium
AGGTTCGGGAAGTGTTTGCAGAATTGAGCGGTGAAGCGGATGTTCAATTGGCAAAACTGAAAAAGATCATGGATACCGACCTCAAGGCATTTAATAAACTCATCAACGAAAAACAGATTCCTGTTATCGCCGTAAAGGAATAACCGATCGTCTGAATGATGGATGTACAAAAAAGGATTACAGTGATCAGCTTTAATCCTTTTTTATGTCCTGCATGCAGGGTTCAGGTCTTTTTTGTTATTCCTGACCTTCCAGTAAATCCGGTCTTCTGTCCTGCGTACGTTGTACCGATTGCTCATGCCGCCATTCGGCTACTTTTTTGGGGTCGCCCTGTATCAGTATTTCCGGCACTTTGCTGCCGCGAAAATCGGCGGGTCTTGTATATACCGGCGGCGCTAATAAATTATCCTGAAAGGAATCAAAGAGGGCAGAAGTCTCGTCATTGAGTACGCCGGGTAATAAACGGCCGATGGCATCCACCACAACGGCTGCAGCCAATTCGCCGCCACTTAATACATAATCGCCGATGGATATTTCTTTGGTTACATATTGCTGCCGGATACGTTCATCAATCCCTTTGTAATGCCCGCAGATAAGCAGCAGGTTTTCTTTCATCGAAAGAATATTCGCAGTCTTCTGGTTAAAGGTTGCTCCATCCGGTGTCAGAAAGATGATCTCATCATATTTGCCAGCCTGTTGCAGTTCATCGATGGCATTGGCCAGTGGTTCGGGCATCATCACCATACCTGCACCGCCGCCAAACTGGTAGTCGTCCACCTGCATATGTTTGTTGATGGCCCATTTGCGCAGGTTGTAAACGTTTATGGTCAACAGACCCTTCTCCCTGGCACGTTTCAGAATGCTGTGGCTGAAAGGACTTTCCAGTAAATCCGGAACAACGGTCAGAATATCGATCTTCATGATGCAAACATACAGAATACCTGTTCAGGCGGGATTTAGAGATCCATAAAACCATCCAGATCCCTTCTTTCCCTTTTGGTCGGACGGCCGATCTTGCTCATTCTCTTACCAGTCTGGAAACTGGCTGCCTGAAATTGGATCCGGTCCAGTTCTTCTGCCGGTGTCAGGTCGGTATAATATTGGATGGCTTCGGAATATTGCACCCGCTTATGCAGCAGGCCGGTTACTTTTACCACCCATTTCCGGGTTTCCGCTTTTACTTCATATTCATCCCCCACCGCCACGGTTCGGGAAGCTTTTACCGGGACGCCCTTGCATTTCACCTTCCCTTTGTCACAGGCATCCCCCGCCTGGCTCCGGGTTTTAAACAAACGGATGGCCCAGAGGTATTTGTCAATGCGTAATTTTTCGGTTGGGTCCGGCATGCCTTACTGTTTACAATCCAATGAGTTAAACCTGCTTATTTTTTCTCAGCAAAAAACTGGTGGAAATAAGGAATGGTTTCAATCCCCTTATAAAAATTGAAGAGATCGTATTTTTCATTCGGGCTGTGCAGGTTATCACTGTCCAGTCCGAATCCCATGAAAACGATTTTGATACCCAGCTCTTTTTCAAACAAAGCACAGATCGGAATACTGCCTCCGCCCCTTACCGGTATGGGATCTTTTCCGAAAGTAGCCTGTATGGCTTTGGCAGCCGCCTGATAGGCGTCCGAATCAATGGGTGTCATATAGGGTTCACCACCATGATGCTCCTGCGCTTTTACGGTTACACCGGCAGGCGCGATGGATGTGAAATAATGCAGAATTTTTTCGGTGATCTTTTCGGAAGACTGGTTGGGTACCAGTCTGCAGGAAATTTTTGCAAATGCTTTGGCAGGCAATACCGTTTTTGCACCTTCTCCGGTATAACCACCCCAGATCCCGTTTACTTCCAGGGTAGGACGGATACCGGTTCTTTCATTGGTGGTATATCCTTTTTCGCCCCAGAGATGATCGATACCCAGGTCTTTTTTATAAGCGGCTTCATCAAAGGGCGCCTGGGCCATTTTGGCTCTTTCTTCAGCGGAAACTTCTGCCACATCATCATAAAATCCGGGAATGGTGATATGGTTGTTCTCATCATGACAGGTGGCAATCATTTTTGCCAGCATCGTTATCGGGTTGGCAACGGCACCACCATAAACCCCGCTATGCAGGTCACGGTTGGGTCCGGTTACTTCCACTTCAATATAGCTCAGTCCGCGAACCCCGATATCAATGGAGGGATTTTCCATGCTCAGCATGGAAGTATCACTGATCAGGATCACATCAGCCTGTAAAAGTTCTTTATTGGCTTTTACAAATGTGGCCAGGTTGGGACTGCCCACTTCTTCCTCCCCTTCGATAATGAATTTGATATTGCCGGGAAGCGTTTGGGTTTTTACCATGGTTTCCAGGGCTTTCACATGCATGTATACCTGTCCCTTGTCATCACAGGATCCGCGGGCATAAATTTTTCCGTCTTTGATCAGAGGCTCAAAAGGACCGCTGTTCCAGAGTTCCAGCGGATCGGCAGGTTGCACATCATAATGTCCGTAAACCAGCACGGTGGGTTTGGAAGCATCGATGATCTTTTCACCATACACAACCGGGTGACCGGCAGTAGGATAAATGGTAACCGTATCCGCACCTGCTTCCAGTAATCGCTGTTTCATGGCTTCCGCACAGGTGATCATGTCCGCCTTATGTTCTGTTCGGGCACTGATGCTGGGTATCCGCAGCAGTTCCAGTAATTCGTTTAAAAACCGGTCTTTGTGTTGTTCCTGGTACTCTTTCCAAACCTTCATGATCGTTTATTTTGAAATTGAATGAATGATGTTCGTGGAGGTGCAAATTTACGCAGGAATGGCCTTGTCAGGAAGAAATTTATGGAAGAGAATCGTTAAAAGGAACCCCTTGCTGATAAAGGATGGATCCATCATCCCACCTGAACCGCATTTGCTTCTTCAGAGCTGGTGCTTCTCATTTGAAATGATATTTTGCATGGTCCAGGTCAGCTTGCCTTTTTGGGGCTGTTGCCGGACACCGCAGTCTGTTTTGGTACAAATGGTGCAGCTGAAGGGCATACAACCATCGGTATGCACAAACAATTCAATGGCATCTCCAAACTCCTGTTTGATCAGGTCTTCCAGTTGATCGATCTCAAAATGGGCTTCGTGAACATTCAGGTACCAGGGTACGGTCAAATGACAGTCGAAATGCAACAAGGCTCCATATTTGATGATCCGGAGGTTATGCAGATCGATCCATTGGGTTCTGCGGTGCTCGTTCAATACCTGTAAGAACTGGTTCAGTAATTGCATATCGGCCTCATCCATAATACCTGCCAGGGAACTCCGGATGATCCGGTAGCCATTATAAATAACCACGATACTCATACCCAGCGCGATCACTTTATCTAACCACTCAAGACCGGTTACCAGTATGACGATCAATCCGGCAATGATCCCCAGGGTTGAATAGGTATCCACCTGAAGATGTTTGCCACTGGCCTGTAAGGCAAGGGATGTGTTTTTTTTGCCGATACGCAGGCAAATCGTTCCTGCCAGGTAATTGATCACGGCGGTGATACCGATCAGGTATAAACCGGTATCGAGTTTCTGCAGGGGGCTTTCCTGTACAAAGTTCAGGACAGTCTCATAAATGATCATGATACCCGCAGCCACGATCAGACCGCCCTCGATGGCAGCCGATACGAATTCCGCTTTGCCATGGCCATAGGGGTGATCCATGTCCCGGGGTTTG
>JAGWTX010000335.1 GCA_028875955.1 Bacteroidota bacterium
TCAGCACTGAACATGTCTTTCAGACTGGCTTTGGCAAAATCTTCCGCATACAGGAATTTCTTTTTCAGGATCGGGATCTGTCTTTGCAATTCATCTTTATTGGCAAAGGGCAGCTCCCTCCCGTTCAGATAATAGGTAAGTATCTGTTCCTTTCTTCCGTTGTCATCAAAGTCGTTGTAATACATCCTTACCGGTTCTTTTTCTGAGGCTGTAAGCCGGCTATTCAGACCCAGGTTACCCGCAATCAGGTCGATATCGCCATCGTTATCGATATCTACCGGAAGCACAAAATTCCACCAGCCTTTTTTATCGGTGAGTTCTTTTTTCGTGAACTTACCCTTGTTATTCAAAAATGCATAGATCCCATTCCATTCGGTACAAATAATCAGATCCTTGTCACCATCTTTGTCCAGGTCAAACCAGAGCCCCTGTGTAACCATTCCCAATTGCGCCAGTTCTTTCGCCTGGCTATGGGTGACGTCTGTAAAATGCCCCTTACCATCGTTCTGCAATAAATACGAATGTGGCGTAGCGCCATATTCCCAGGGAATGGATCTGCCACCGATAAAAAGATCGATCGCCCCATCTCCGTTAAAATCATAGGGAACCACGACGGATGCATTCAGGAAAAGATTGTTGAATGCATTATCCAGTTTACTGAATGCTCCCTTGCCGTTGTTGAGATACACCCTAGGCGACAAATGCGGATCCGGGCCAAAAAATTCATTACCGCCGCTGGCAACCACCAGGTCCGGATAACCATCCTTATTCACATCAGCCCAGCAGGCGTCTATGTCTTCAAAAGAACTGTCTTTCTCAATGGCGGGTTGTGCCGTTTTGCTGAATTTTCCATCTGCTTCCTGCTGAAAGATGGCAGCCTTGTGATCGCGTGATGCACCGACAAATACATCTTCCCTGCCATCGCCATTGATATCGCCAACCGCCAGTGCGGGTCCTTCGGTAGACAGCATATGCGGCATCAGGGGTTCCCTGTCAAATTCCGCGAATGCATTTTCCTGGTGCTGATACAGTAAAGAAACTTTCTGGGTGATGTCTTCCATGGGCCGGGTAGGTTCGGGCCAATGACGGGTGATCAATCCATAATCAAAATGAGGCAGCCCTTTGGCATAGGTAAAACTGAGTTTTTTATGGGCACTGTCTAAACTGATCCGCTGAAAACTATTATCCGGCCAGATCAGAAAAGCCGAATCCACTTTCGTTTTGCTGAGACCGATATGCAGGGGTCCCTCCATGCTCGACTGAAATCCATGCACCGGATTTTTTTCATAGGTCCTGATTCCCTTATCGGCAAACAGGATCACTTTTGCGCCAACCGCATTGATGTTTTTCTCCGACCCTTTCAAGCTGATCTCAACATAGGGTTTGGTTTGGGAATCATTGGTTTTATTTTCATAAAGCAATGCGGCTTCATTGATATTGTTCACAACGATATCCAGGTCGCCATCATTGTCAAAATCGGCATATACGGATCCGTTGGAATAGGTAGGCTGGTCATTGGCAACCTGGTCATTGATATCCTGAAAATGCAGGTCGCCGGTATTCTGATAAAAACGGTTGGCGATTTTGATCTCGGGGAATTTATTCACCAGTGCCATATCCCTGCTTCCCATCTGATCGGTGCTGATCTTTTTCTGGATCTCATCATTGGATACAAAATTCACATAATCCATATCATTCATCCGCTTGGGTATGCCATTCGATATGAACAGATCCTTTTTCCCATCGTTGTCAAAATCCATCCATAGCGGTGCCCAGCTCCAGTCGGTCGCATACACGCCCGCATACAAACCGATTTCACTGAACATGCCGTTGCGTCGGTTCAGTTGTAGGTTATTGCGGGTATATTGGTAATTATAGCCGGCATTGATCTTATACTGGAAGATATCATACTCATCTTCACCCAATGAACGTTTGAGGATATAGGGATCCGATGGAAGCATATCCATGGAAACGATTTCCGGGAAACCATCGTTGTTCACATCTGCCACATCCACACCCATGGAAAACTGGCTGGTATGCATCACATGATCATTGATCTCTTCCTTGAATGTGCCGTTTTTCTGGTTGATATACAGGTAATCGTTTTCATGAAAATCATTACCCACATACAAATCCGGGTATCCATCAAGATTGATATCCGCAACAGTAACACCCAGTCCATAACTGATCGACGAACTATTGATACCTGTCTGGCGGGTCACATCGGTGAATTTTTTCCCGTCGTTCCGGTAGATCCTGTCGCCCGATAAGGGATGATAGGTACCCAGGAAATCTTTTCTGGGTGCAAATGACCCGTTTCTGTGTACGGAATGGTTCAACAGGAAAAGATCCAGGTCGCCATCCATATCATAATCCACAAATACGGCCTGTGTACTGAAACCTGAAAAATCAAGACCATATTCTTTGGCTTCATCCTTATAGGTAGGCACTCCGTTTTTATCAATACCCTGGCAGATGAGTAACTGGTTATGTCCATGTAGGGTTTCGTATTTACCTACCCGGCAAACATAGATATCCAGTAAGCCGTCGTTATTGATATCCACAACCGAAACGCCCGTTGACCAGGCACTATCTTCCGGAATCATGGCTTCTTTTGTAACATCCTGGAAATGCAGACCGCCTTTGTTGAGATACAATTTATTATCCACCTGGTTGGCACTCATAAAGAGGTCCATCAAGCCATCGTTATTGAAATCACCCGCACCAATCCCGCCTCCGTTATAGAAGTACATGTAGGTAAACATATTAAACTGCTGGCTGGGTGTAAGGGTATTGGAAAACAGTAAGCCTGTCCGGCTGCTATCCAGTATTTGAAAAACCGGCGGTTGTTTCACAACGGCAGGCTGACAGGCAACGATACAATAAGACAAAGCCACCGCCACAGATATCTTCAGATAATTTTTCATAGTTTATTTCCCCGCTGTTTTGGTTGATGGTTTAGGTGTAGCGGATGACAACCTGAATAAAACAGGGTACATGTCATTTCTCAGAAACAACAACTCTTTACCCTTCTCTGTTTTGATTTCCTGTATATCCCGGATCTGGCCGTTGAGATCCACGCCTGAAGCATCATTACTTAATAACTGAAATTCCCCCTTACCCATGTTGAGCAAGACAGATCCATTACTGGCATCCAGTCTTTCGAACTGTGGCAGGAAGCCATATTCATTGCCCCCCATGATCAGATCGGGTTTCCCGTCTCCGTTCAGATCGGTACTGTGTATGGCATTAACGGATGACAGTTGCAGTTCCATCGGCAGTTTCTGGATACGGAATTTTCCATTGCCTTCGTTGATGGCGATAATGGAAGCGGGATAATTAAATTGTTTGACCACACAGGATTTGATAATATCGGGCGTGAATAGTTCCTGTATGGTTTTGGTTGCATAGTCCTTGTGTTTCAGGCTTTTCTTTTTCAATCCCGGGATCTGGTCTTCCATATCATGTTTCAGAAATACCGGCATATCCTTTCCGTCAATCGTACTGGTCAGGATCCTGTCGCTTACATTGTTCTCATCAAAATCGTTCAGCCACAATTTTACCGGATGGGTGGGATCCGGATGGATATAACAGTTCTCCCCGATATTACCCAGTATGAGGTCTTGTAAACCGTCACCATTCACATCTGCTACGGCCAGTGTCTGCCACCAGCCAAACAGGTTGTT
>JAGWTX010000336.1 GCA_028875955.1 Bacteroidota bacterium
CTCTCATCCCCCCGATACCTGCATTCCTGTACTTTTTCTTTTTACTACGGTTAGATTTTGTTCTTTTGTTCCTGTAATGGTAAACATGCTAAAAAGAAACAAATTATCCCTGTATTGGAAATGCCAGTTGACCGGCTGGTCATTGGCTTCTCTGTACTGGTTTTATATCGGATTCACCGGAGCGCATTTCAATCTCTTACTGGGATTGGCTCAGTTTCTGACCGATGTGGCCGGATACATTTGGCTGACGCATCTATACCGGAATTTTGTATTGCGGCATCAATGGCAGGAGCTGCCAGTAAATAAACTGGTTGTGAAAATCATTCCGGCCATTTTTTGTATGGGTGTGGCATATACGTTGTTTACCTTGTTGAAACTGTATTTTTTCCAGTGGATGTTTGTAAAGGATTTTACACTTGATTTTCTTTCATTTGCACGTCTCATTGTAATGGGTGTTTTTGTAGCTGGTATCCGATTGATGGCCATTTGGCTTTTGGCGTATCATCTCTACCAGTATGCACAACGTGAAATAAGGCTTGCCAGAGAAAATGCCAGCCTGGCTATTGAGTCGAGAAACGCACAGCTGACCAACCTGTCTGCCCAGCTAAACCCGCATTTCCTGTTCAATTCGCTGAATACCATAAAATCCCTGATCAACCGGCAACCCGATACAGCCAGAAGGGGGATCGACCTGCTCAGCGAGATCTTGCGCAACAGCCTGTACAACGGTGAAGCATTGGATATTCCCATCCGGGAAGAAATGGGTCTGGTCAATGATTATCTCGAGTTGCAAAAACTGCGTCTGGAAGAAAGACTGCAGTATGAAATAACGATTGAGGAGGCTGTTGGCAACCAAAAGATCCCCCGCTTGTGTATCCTGACCCTGGTGGAAAATGCGGTGAAACATGGGGTTGCACCTTCGGTAAACGGTGGTGAGATCCGGATCAGTATTCAGCAAGTGGCGGGTAATACAAAAATTACAGTCATGAACAGCGGTGTCTTACCCAATTCGGTTTCGGAGAACGGAATCGGTTTGAAAAATGTAAAAGAACGTTTACGGCTCATGTATCAGCAGCAGGCATCCTTGAAAATACAGGCAGAAAAGGGTTGGATTATTGTTTCCATCTTAATACCGGACATATGCCAACCATAAGAATTGTATTGATAGATGACGAGCGTTCTGCCAGGGAAGAGATGAAAAGAATGCTGCAGGATTATCCCGATTTGGCCATTGTGGGCGAAGCAGCCAATGCAGCCGAGGCTCGCAAAGCCATTTCGGATCTTCATCCGGATCTGTTGTTCCTGGATATTCAAATGCCGGGTGAATCGGGTTTTGAATTGCTGGAATCGCTGGATTCCGTACCGGAAATTATTTTTGTAACGGCATTTGATCAATATGCACTCAAAGCCTTTGAAGTAAGCGCCATCGATTACCTGATGAAACCCGTTCGTGATGAACGGCTGGCAAAGGCGATCGAACAGTTCAGGCGTAAACAGGTCTCAAAGCCGGACCCCCAGGTTTTTATCAAGGATGGAAACAGTTACCACCTGGTTCGGTGGAGTGATGTATTCCTGATTGAATCACTGGATAACTATGCCAGGCTCTGGTTCAACGATAAAAAAGTGCTGATGAAGACTTCCTTGAACCAACTCGAAACCAAACTGGATCCGAACCTCTTTTTCAGGGCGAACCGCGCACAGATCATCCAACTCCGTTTTATCGAAAAAATCAATCAGATAAAAGGGCAGATGCAGGTACTTCTCAAAAACAAAACATCGGTTGACGTATCTATCCGGCAGGCTGCCAAACTCAAAGAAAGAACCCTTCATATCCATTAATTACCGAACATGAAACGAAAACACATTAGCCTGGCATTCCTATGCCTGCTGGCCAATCTATTGGCCCTATCACAAAACAAAATTGAATTGCCCGATACCGCTCATTACCTGATCGATACCAGTGTGCTGATTCCTACCAAAGACGGGGCAACGCTTTCAGCAGTGGTCGTTCGAAAAAAAGGCGTTACCCAAAAACTGCCAACGGCATTGTTTTTCTTTATTTATTCCAACACCCAACGCAGTTTACTGGAAGCCAGATCCGCTGCAGATCACGGATATGTGGGTATCGTGGCTGATACGCGCGGGAAACGTTTGAGCCCGGATCCCATTGAGCCTTATGAACATGAAGCGCAGGATGTGAATACGGTGATCGACTGGATCACCCACCAACTCTGGAGTGATGGCAGGGTAGGCATGTATGGGGGAAGTTATTCCGGATTTGCGCAGTGGGCTGCTACCAAATACCTTCATCCCGCATTGAAAACCATCGTGCCTTATGTTGCTGCCATACCCGGTCTGGGTTTGCCCATGGAAAACAATGTGTTTCTCAATGCCAATTACCAATGGGCATTTTACATCACCGATAATAAATACACCGATACCGCTGTCAATAACGACTATGCGCGTTTCCGCCGTATGCAGAATACCTGGTTTGATTCAGGTGTTGCCTATGACCGCATCGACAGTATCGATGGGACACCCAATCCCTGGCTACAGAAATGGCTGAAACATCCGGCTTTTGATGCTTACTGGCAGTCGATGGTGCCGTATCAAGCGGATTTTGCAAAAATCAATATCCCGGTACTGACGATAACAGGCTATTACGACGACGGACAGGTATCAGCGCTGGAATACCTTCGGCAACACTATGCCTATCGGCCAAATGCGGATCATTACCTCGTGATCGGACCCTATGATCATTTTGGTGCGCAAAGGGGAGGCGTGCCTGTGCTGAGAGATTATACGGTTGATCCGGTTGCCCTCATCAATACCCGCGAGCTCACTTTTCAATGGATGGATTATGTGTTTAATAAAGCGCCCAAACCAGCCATTCTGCAAAACAAAATCAATTTCGAAGTGATGGGCGCCAATCAATGGAAACATGTTTCGTCTATTGATCAAATGGAAAAGGAAAAACTGACGCTTTACCTGGATCATACCCCAAACGGGAAGTATTTTACCTTATCCGAAAAAAGACCTGCTATTCAACATTTCATCCCGCAAACGGTTGATCTTGCCGATCGCAGCACTTATAATAATGACTATTATCCATATCCCATCATCAAAACAGCCATCGATACCACCAATGGTTTGTTTTTTGTTACCCAGCCCTTTGAAAAAGCAGTTACGGTGAGTGGTATGCTGACAGGCAATCTCAAAGCCATCATCAATAAAAAGGACATGGATATCGGCCTGGTACTTTATGAAATCATGCCCGACGGCAGGTTTTTCGAATTGTCCTATTTTTTGGGCAGGGCCAGTTATGCGGAAGACATGAGCCAAAGAAAATTATTGACACCCGGTAAACTGGAGACCATACCCTTTACTCGCTCAAGATTGTTCAGCCGGCAACTCAGTAAGGGCAGCCGGTTGCTGGTGGTGTTGAACATTGATAAAAACCCTTTTGCTCAAATCAATTATGGTACGGGAAAGGATGTAAGCAAAGAAACGATCCGGGATGCGGGTCAACCCTTACAGATCCGCTGGTCATCGGATAGTTTTATCCGGCTGGCGATTACCCGGTAAAGGATAACCAGTCAGGTTGCAAAAACTACAGGCAGCGTCTTTACAAAAGCCAGTCAGATGGCTGACTGGCTTTTGTTTAATGGGTTTCTGTATAGT
>JAGWTX010000337.1 GCA_028875955.1 Bacteroidota bacterium
GTAGTTTGTTGTTGGTAGTCTGTGGTTATCACACAAAAGGTCTTTACGCAATGGGCTGTAAAGACCTTTTTTATAAGTTTTGAAATGCGGTAAAGTCCGTTCCTTACCGGCCTCATTTTACTAAAAACACCCATTCTGATGGCTATCTGGCCCGGAATTTGTTAAAATTGATAACAGTTACTTGCCAAAACCGGATAGTTTTTGGTAATTTGTAACGATATCTGATCTCATGCGAAAACTGTACCTGCTTTTATTCATCATTTCCTGCTTCTGCATATCGAGTTATGTGGGTGTGGATCATGTGTATAACGACGGTACGGATGGCAATTCTCCCAAAATCACCCATTTTTATCCGAACCCTGCAACCAGCTATATCAATTTCACTTTTGAAAGTTCGGTGGACAAGACCTATACCCTGCAGATTTACAGTTTCATGGGTAAAAAGATGAATGAGACCCGTATTACAGAGAATAAACTTACCATCAACCTGGATGACAATTATTTCCGGGGTCTGTACATCTACCAGCTAAAAGACAAGACCGGAAGGATCATCGAGTCTGGAAAGTTCCAGGTGAACAAATAAGGAATATTAGTTACACAGCTTTACATAAATTTATGATGGTTACAAGATCTCCCGTAACCATGATCCCCTTTCATCCTTTCACAGAAATCATCGGTCACTCACTTCCGCAATCAGAAACTTGAGATAATTCGTGTTTTCCATACCCCAAATGATCGGGTGATCTGCAGATTGTTGCTGGAAGGTGACCTGTCTGATTTTCTTGCGGGCATCTTTGGCAGCCTGTTCAATGGTTTGGATAAACTGATCAGGGCTAACCAGATTGGTACAACTGGAACTTACCAGAAAACCGCCGTTGCGGATGAGCTGCATACCCCTGAGATTGATTTCCTTATAGCCGGTCAATGCTTTCTGAATATTTTCCCGGCTTTTGGTAAAGGCCGGTGGATCCAGCATGACCACATCGTATTTTTTGCCTTCCTTAGCCCATTGTTTTAAAACATCAAAAGCATTGAGGGCTTCAAAACGGCATATGTTTTCCAGGCCGTTTAAAGCAGCATGCCTGTTGGCATGTTCAACGGCTGAGGCAGATATGTCGAGGCCGAGAACGGATTTGGCACCATAATACCCGGCATGAATTTCAAAGGTTCCGGTATAGGTAAACACACCCAGCACTTCCGCGTTTTTAACAATATGCCGGATGGCTCTCCGGTTATCCTGCTGGTCCAGGAAATAACCGGTTTTCTGTCCGTTTTCAACATCAACGATAAATTTCACACCATTCTCAACAATCGGAACCTGGGTATCAAAAGGGGCGGTTAAAAAGCCTTTTTGTTGGGGTAAGCCTTCCAGTTCGCGAACCGGTACATCATTTCTTTCATAGATCCCCCTGGGGTGAAACAGGGATTCCAAAGCAGCTACGATGGCCGGTTTCCAGCAATCCATCCCCAATGACAGGGTCTGGATGACAAAATAGTCGTTGAATTTGTCAATGATGAGTGCTGGCAGCTGGTCGGCCTCTCCAAACACCAGCCGGCAGTTTTCTGTATAGCCCAGTTTTTGACGATAGGCCCAGGCTTCCGAGATCCGCCGGTGGAAAAAAGCATCATCGATGTCTTCGTTTTTCCGGGTTAACAGCCTGACCAGGATCTGGGATTTCGGGTTGATATAGCCTCTTCCGCATCTTTTTCCGTCGCCATAAAACACTTCGACAATTTCTCCCCCTACCGGTTCACCATCGATCCTCTCTACTTCATTTCCATAGATCCAGGAATGTCCGTTGGCGATTCTGGGTGCAATCTTCTTTCTCAGGTAAACTTTGGTCATCCGGCAAAGATAGAAGGGTTTGGGTTTTGCGGTTCGCCGATTCTGTGCAGTTTTCCCTGATTTTGCGTTAATCCGGCTTCTTTTTCTGCCATTTTTTCTCGTTTCTTTGCCCCGGCAATATTTTTGACAGTAAGGACCTACAAAGAAATATGACTATGGAGAACACTGAAAGCAAACAAAACACTGAAAATAGCGACATAATCGACGGAATGGAGCTGAACACTGACGAAAATGCAGCCGGAACTTCGCATCTGAATGAACCTGTTTCTGAGGAAAATGAGGTAGAAAAGCTGAAAACCGAGATTCAGGAGCAAAAAGATAAATACCTGCGGTTAATGGCCGAGTTTGACAATTTCAGGAGAAGAACCGCCAAGGAAAGGCTGGAATTGATGCAGACTGCCGGTAAGGAAGTGATCGTTTCCCTGCTGGATGTGCTGGATGACTGTGATCGGGCAGAAAAGCAGTTACAGGAGTCTGATAACCTAGCAGTACAAAAAGAGGGCATCCTGCTGGTCTTTAACAAGCTCAGAAGCACGCTTCAGGGCAAAGGTGTGAAACCGATGGAAAGCATTCATACTGATTTTGATGTTGAAAAACACGAAGCGATTACTGAGATCCCCGCACCCACCCCGAAAATGCAGGGAAAGGTAATTGATGAGGTTGTGAAAGGTTACTACCTGAACGACAAACTGATTCGGTTTGCAAAAGTAGTAGTGGGTAAATAACAGTCAATCAAAACAAGCATGGATCGGTTCCATGGTTAACGAATAATCAATGGCTACAAAAAGAGATTTTTACGAAATATTAGGTGTGAGCAAATCAGCTTCTGCTGATGAAATCAAAAAAGCTTACCGGAAAGTGGCCATGCAATATCACCCCGACAGGAATCCGGGAGATAAGGCGGCCGAAGAGAAATTCAAGGAAGCGGCGGAAGCTTATGAGATATTAAGCGACCCCGATAAGAAATCCAAATATGATCGGTATGGTCACCAGGCATTCGGACCAGGAATGGGTGGTGGTACGCATACAGGAAACATGGATGATATCTTCAGCCAGTTTGGGGATATTTTCGGAGATGATATGTTTGGCAATTTCTTTGGCGGAGGCCGTCGCGGAGGTGGTGGGGGCGGAAGGGCAGCCCGTGGCCAGCGCGGCAGCAATCTCCGGATCAAACTGAAACTTACCTATGAAGAGATCGCCAAAGGGGTTGTGAAAAATGTGAAGGTGAAAAAGCATGTGGTGTGTACTACCTGCGGAGGGAATGGCGCAAAAGATAAAAACAGTCTGCAAACCTGTGGTACCTGTAATGGAAGCGGGCAGGTGAGAAGGGTGACCAGTACCTTCCTCGGACAAATGCAAACCGTTACCACCTGTCCTACCTGTAACGGAGAAGGTTCTACGGTTACAGCCAAATGTGGCAGCTGTAAAGGGGAAGGAAGGGTATATGGAGAAGAAACCATCAGTATCGAGATACCGGCCGGAGTGCAGGAAGGCATGCAGCTTAGCATGAGCGGCAAGGGTAATGCCGGAGAAAGAGGCGGAGCACCCGGAGACCTGATCATACAGATTGAAGAGGAAGCACATCCGGATTTACACAGGGATGGTTTGAATGTGGCCTATGATCTGCATATTTCATTTCCCGACGCTGCATTCGGAACACAGGTGGAAGTACCTACGATCGATGGTAGGGCAAAAATCAAGATTCCACCCGGAACCCAAAGCGGAAAAATTTTCCGTCTGAAGGGCAAAGGCTTTCCGGAAGTACAGGGATATGCCAAAGGGGACCAGCTGATCCAGGTAAATATCTGGACGCCACAACACCTTAGTGCAG
>JAGWTX010000338.1 GCA_028875955.1 Bacteroidota bacterium
TATCCTGGCTGAGGGATAATCCGAAGGGAAGCCTGCCTACGGGTATGGAAGCGGTGATCTTTTTCTTCTGCAGATCATACCGGACCATCCGGAAATTGGCCCTGTCCAGGATCAGGAGTTCCTGGTCTTTCAGCAAAAGATCGGATGTAAAACTATCGTCGAAATATTGTTTGCCCACCTGTCCGTTCAGGGAGATGGAATCGGTTCTTTGCAGTTTTTCAATATCATATACGATTACCGCCCCGTTATCACCCCCGCTCAGGTAAACCGTTTTGGAATCGGGGGCAAACGCTACGCCCAGAAATGAACCATGTGATAAGGGAGAGGGAATGGATTTGTCATAACTCGGCACACGTGTATTGACCATGGAAGCGATATCTATAATCGTAAACACGCCGTTGTGCAGGGTTACCGCTTTTCTTCCATCGGGTGAGATGGCCATACCAAAGGGATCGTGTGTGATCCGGATGAGATCACCGGCCGGCGAAAGCCATCTGCCGCTGGGAATGACGGATCTGCCCTTTTCCTGAATGGTACAAAACTGGTTTCTACCGGGCACCTGCAAGGTGGTTACCGGTTTTTGTGCCAGCACAACATTTAAACTCACTAGGGAAAAAAAGGAAAGACACAAAAAAATACCAGGCTTGCTTCGCAGATACATAGCTGATGAGATTGGTTCAAAAACCAAATATACCCATCCCTTTTCGGGAAAATTATCGCCGGGCATTAAGAAAATAAAAATTGAACCGGAATGGTCAGCTTACACCCTTCCCATCGAATACTTTCCGGATCAGATAAGCCAGGAATCCGAAGATTTGTTTTGCCCATCGGAATATCGCCGAAGCCACCACCAGAAACAGGAACAGGATGAGGCACAATTCCCAAAAAGAAAAATTCGGCATACCGTTTAATTTATGCTGTAAAATAACAAATATGCCGGAAATTGTCAATCCTAATAGATCATTTAGCAGAACCCGAACCTATGACAAAAGAAACCCTCTTACAGGAACTGCGCGAGGAAACCTATGTTTGTTTACAATCCTCTCCGGTACACGGCATTGGGGTATTTGCCATTAGAGACATACCGAAGGGATGCCGTAGCATTTTTTCAAAGCCAACAGGCGGCTGGATCAGGATCAGTATGGAAGAAGTGGCTTCCCTGCCCGAACATTCGAGGACATTTATTGAAACCTATTATCTCTATGATGAGGAAAACTATTTTATCCCCGATCATGGATGCAAGATTATGGATATGGCCAGTTACCTGAATCATTCCAATACCCCGAACCTGGTTTCTGTAGAGGAAGGCAATTATTTTGAAACAACAAGGGAGATTGCCTGCGGAGAAGAGCTGTTTATCAACTATGCTTCTGTAGTGGAGGGAGTAGAAGACTATACCAAGTGATCCTTCCCGTTTTACAGGATACAAAAACGCCCGTAATTTCTTACGGGCGCGGTAGTATTCTTTAGACCCATCCTAATTACCACTGGTAGCGGCAATAAAAGCAGCCACATCTTTCTTGAAAGCCATCCCTTCTTTTGGGTTGATATACATCATGTGACCGGCATCATAATACGTGAAAGTAACATTGTCACGGATTTTTTTCTCCAGTCCCATGTGATCAAACGTATATTCCGTTCCGTAGAACGGTGTTGCCAGATCATAATAACCATTCATCGCCAATATCTTGAGATGGGGATTATGGCTCATGGCTTCTGCAAGATCAACCGCAGTATTGGGTGTTGCTGCATCACCAAAGCCGTTCTTGTTGTGTTTCCAGTTCCAGTCGAAACCCGGTGTGCTGTATGCGGAAATCTTATAGGTAAGTTTCTTGTCCACTTTCAGTTCTGTATAGTAATAATTGGTGAATGCGGCGATATAAGCCGGACTGATGCTGGTGCTCTGCGGATCATAATCGGCGCCTTCACTCAGCACATTCTGGTTGATACCGGTATAGCGGGAATCCAGTCTGCCTACGGTTAAGTGCTCGCTACGCAAAAGCTCCTGGGTGAACTGAGGTTCATTCACTCGCAGATTGGCCTGCAGGAGATAGGCTTTACTAAGACCTGTAAAACCGGCAAGTTTGGTTGCAATCGATTCTTTTTCTGCCTGTGTGATTTTGCCTCCCTTCATCAAGGCAGAAGCATATTCGCCTTCTGCAAATTCGCGGCTGGATTGTACAAAAGCAGCCAGGCTGGAGGGTTTGTTGGGCACTTTATTATGATACCAGGCAGTGGCCGCATAGGTAGGCAGGTGCATGATATAGGAAATATCATCCCCCTGTTGAAAAGTAAGTGTGCGCAGATCCAGTACGGTGGATACCAATACGACACCGTTCAGGGCGATACCCAAACGTTCCTGTAAATAATCAGCCACACCCGCACTCCGCATGGTGCCATAACTTTCGCCCAGGAGATATTTGGGTGAATTCCAGCGGTCGTTTTCATTGATGTATTGTTTGATGAAACGGCTTACCGAACTGATGTCACCATCCACACCCCAGAAATCCTTGTTTTCGGATTTCCCTACGGCCTTGCTCAAACCGGTTCCCACCGGGTCGATCATAACAATATCACTGACATCCAGGATGGAGAACTGGTTATCTTCTATCTTGTAAGGCGGGGGTGCATTATCATAGGGATCATTTACCACCACTCTTTTCGGCCCCATCACACCCATATGCAGCCACATGGAAGAGGAACCCGGTCCGCCGTTATAGGAAAACGTAATTGGTCTTTTGTTTACATCTGAAACCCCTTCTTTTGTATAGGCAGTATATCCGAAATAGGCAATGGGTTCATCCTGGTCGTTTCTAAGCACCAATGCTCCGGCGGTTGCGGTGTAGGCAACCTGTTTCCCGCCAATGGTAACCGTATGATGGGTTACGGCTTTCTCTTCTTTTGGAACAGGAATGGAATCATGGGAACTTTTCTGTGCATACAGACCCTGTACTGAAAATGCGATAAGCAGACAGGAAAGAATCAGCTGTTTTGTTTTCATAAGATAGGTTTAGTATTTGTAGAGGTGTTAAAGTAAGAAAATAATTTCTCACAGATCTAAAATTGTGATAAATGACCCGAAACAGGGTGCAGACATCTTACTGATAAAAAGCCGTTCTATTCTTGTACGATCACACGAATGCTATCTACCCCCAATCTGACTTTTAGCCAGGCATTGATCTTGAACAGGGATTCATCGGGGAGAGATTTGTTTTCGGATATGATGCAAAGCGGCAGGATCGTATGTGTACTGTCTGTATGAAATTCGGCCCTGGTCAGCGATACGGCGTCAATCTCCGGATAATTCACTTTCAATTCTTTGTAGATGCCGGCTCCGAGTGTATTGTATTTGGTGAGCGTGTCGATCTGGTTCTGCAGGTTAACAATCAACACATCCTTTGCGGATAATAAATTATTGGTGATATTATTATTGTTGGTCTGATCCAGATACGAAAATCCCTGTTTTACCTCAAGCACGGCATTGCTGCTCAGATTATAGGCTTTAAACCTTTGCTGAAGGGTGGCCATTTGTTCGGGTGTGATTTTGGCTCCCCCATATGTCAGAATCACGCGACGGCCCGAAGCTTCGATCGTTTTATTCAACAGGTACTCATCAGGCAGTTTGCTTTCTACGTCAATAAAATTATTGGCCCTGGCTATGAAACGGTTATCCTG
>JAGWTX010000339.1 GCA_028875955.1 Bacteroidota bacterium
TTTTCCGGGTGACAGTACCCTGCTTTTCAGAAGAAATGAAATTCTTCGCTTTATGTCTGCCCCCAATGCCAATACAAATACAGGTAAGACTGTGGACTATGCATTGGCACAACGGTACAGTAATGAAGCGGTACAGGCGTTTGGGTCAGGTGTTGCGGGTAAAGATGACCTGGCCAAAGCTGCCGGTTTATTCCTGAAAGCAGCCGCCGTTAACCCTACAGACTATGTGCAGTTGGAAAATGCTGCCATCTGCTATTTCAATATGAAGGACTGGAAAAAAGCCATTACCTATTTTGACAGGGAACTGTCATTAAACCTTTCTGTCAATGGCAAACCGGAATATTTTAAAGGGGTGGCCCTGATCAATCTGGGACAAAAAGAAGCCGGGTGCGATTATCTCCGCAAATCCGACAAAAAGGGATGGAAGGACGCGGCAATTTTGATAAAGAGTAATTGCGGAGGATGATAGTCTCCAAACTTTAGTAGCAAATAAAAAACCCCGTTTATAACGGGGCTTTTTATTTGCTATAGTCTGTTTCAGATTAATCTTCCACTTTCACCTTACCCTTGTTCTTGGCGATCACTTCTTCCGCAACGTTATTTGGAGCAGCAGCATAATGACTGAACTCCATGGTTGAAGTTGCACGACCGGAAGAAAGAGAACGTAACTGGGTTACATAACCAAACATTTCACTCAGGGGAACTTTGGCCTTGATAACCTGCAGGTTGGCACGGCTATCCATTCCTTCCAGCATTCCACGACGACGGTTAAGGTCACCGGTTACATCACCCATGTATTGATCTGGGGTAAGTACTTCTACTCTCATGATGGGTTCGAGCAGCGTTGGTTTGGCTTTACGACCGGCTTCCCTGAAGCCTGATCTGGCACAAATTTCAAAACTCATGGCATCAGAATCCACATCATGGTAACTACCATCAAATACACGCACTTTCATGTTGTTGACAGGATAGCCAGCCAAAACACCGGTTGTCATGGCAGTTTCAAAACCTTTGATGATCGCAGGTACAAATTCTTTCGGAATGGAGCCTCCGAAAAGGTCATTCACAAACTGGAAATGCTTGCCTTCATTTTCTTTCATCCATTCTTCGTCAGCTGGTCCGATCGAGAATTGAATATCCGCAAATTTACCACGACCACCGGATTGCTTTTTCAATACTTCACGGTGTTCAATGGTTGTGCCAAATGCTTCTTTGTAAGCAACCTGTGGCGCACCCTGGTTCACTTCCACTTTAAACTCCCTGCGCATACGATCGATGATGATCTCCAGGTGCAATTCTCCCATTCCGCGAAGAATGGTCTGACCGGTATCCTCATCGGTATTCACACGGAGGGTAGGATCTTCTTCCACCAGTTTGGCGATGGCCATACCCATTTTATCAACGTCGGCCTGGGTTTTGGGTTCAACGGCGATTGCGATTACCGGCTCGGGGATAAACATGTTTTCCAGTGTGATAGGATGGTTCTCATCACAAAGGGTATCTCCGGTTTTGATCTCTTTAAAACCTACCGCTGCTGCAATATCTCCCGCCTCGATAAAATCGATCGGATTCTGCTTATTGGCAAACATCTTCATGATACGGCTGATACGCTCTTTTTTGCCGCTTCTTACATTCAATACATAAGAACCCGCATCGAGATGTCCGGAATAGCACCGGAAGAATGCCAGACGGCCTACGAAAGGATCCGTCATGATTTTAAACGCCAATGCTGCAAAAGGCTCTTTGGCATTGGGTTTACGGGTGATCTGTAACCCGGTATCAGGATCTGTACCAACGGTATCTTCAATATCCAATGGTGAAGGCAGGTAACGGCAAACCGCATCCAGTGCAGTTTGAACACCTTTGTTCTTGAAAGAGGATCCACACATCATCGGAACGATGCTCAGATCGATACAGGCTTTTCTGATGGCTTCATGTACTTCTTCTTCACTGATGGTATCAGGATTGTCGAAGAATTTCTCCATCAGCTTGTCATCATATTCGGCTACGGCTTCGATCAATTGTGCTCTCCAGTGATTGGCTTCTTCCACCATGTCTTCCGGAACAGGGATTTCCTTAAAAGTCATTCCTTCTGTTTCCATATCCCAAATCACACCTTTCATGGTAATCAGGTCCACCACACCCTTGAAATCGTCTTCTGCTCCGATAGGTAACTGAAGGGGAACGGCATTGGCACCCAACATTTCTTTTACCTGTGCAACCACCATCAGGAAGTCGGCACCGGAACGGTCCATTTTGTTCACAAAACCGATACGGGGAACTTTATAACGGTTGGCCTGGCGCCATACGGTTTCAGATTGAGGTTCTACCCCGTCAACTGCGGAGAACAAGGCAATCAAACCATCCAGTACACGCATGGAACGTTCTACCTCAACGGTAAAATCCACGTGACCCGGAGTGTCGATGATATTAAAGTAGTAGGATTTTGTGTTGGCATCTGCGGTACCCTTGTTGGTTGGGAACTTCCATTCGCAGCTTACAGCAGCAGAGGTAATGGTAATCCCCCTTTCCTTTTCCTGCTCCATCCAGTCGGTGGTAGCGGCACCATCGTGTACCTCACCGATTTTGTGAATCATACCGGTATAGCGCAGGATACGCTCGGTGGTTGTGGTTTTACCCGCATCAATGTGAGCGGCAATACCAAAGTTGCGTTGTAATTTCAGGTCCGCCATAAAATGTTCTTGTTTTTAGTTTGATTTTTGAAGTCTGACTCCAAATTTTTTCGAGCCGCAAAGGTAGGAATTATAGCGATTGAACAATAGTTTAGGCAGGAATAAATTACTGTGTGGATAAACAGAAGTGAAACCAGAAAAGGTCAAAATAACTGGAGGGAAAACAGGTTCCCAATCAGGTATTTTGACCTTTTAGTCTTTGTAAGTGTATGATTATCAGCTAATTTATAATTTAGCTGGTTTCACACTTACCAAAGCTACATCATAAATCACCGCAGAATTGGGTGGAATATTCGTTGTTCCGACTTCTCCGTATGCCATAGATGCCGGTATGATGGCTCTCACAATGGCTCCTTCCTCCATCCGGTAGAGTACTTCTTTTAAACCAGGAATCATTTCTCCGGCTAAAGTCATATAGGATTGTTTTGTTTTACTGGTATTATCTACTTCTGTACCATCCGGAAGGGTGCAAACCACATTGAGTATGACTGTGTCTTTGGGTGATGGACGCAACCCAGTGCCCTGTTTAGCTACTGTATAATAAACCCCACTGGGCAAAGGTGTAAAGTTCCTATCGGATTTTACCTTCTCAAACAGCAATTGCTCCAGGCGTCTTCCTTTCTCCAATTGAAATGTACGCTGATAGGCCAATAAACGGTCCTGTGTGGTTTCTGGTTTCACCATCAGGGGTCTGTTGGCCAACACATCATCGATCGCCTTTTTGAACATGACGGGATTTGTGATCGCAAAACCGGATTTTGCAAAATACTGCTGCATCATATACACACCCAGGCTATATTGGATGGTATCTTCAGAAGGACTGGTTTTGGGTTTGGGTAAAGCTTTTTTCTGTCCAAAGGAAAGGGTGCAGACACTGATCATAACAACTACAAGGGTAAAAGCTCTTTTCATAAAGGGTTAATTTGTTTACTGACTATAAAGATACCGATTATACGTAAAGGTTGGAATC
>JAGWTX010000340.1 GCA_028875955.1 Bacteroidota bacterium
AACAGCCGGAGTTAGTTATTTATGGAGTAGCGGAGAGACAACACAATCTGTTACGGTTAACAACAGTGCTAACAGAACAGTAACTATGACGGATATAAATGGATGTTCCGCAACTTCAACTCCCGTTGTTATAACAGTCAATCCCCTCCCCACTCTCCTCATCAACACCCCTGATCCCGTTTGTGCACCGGGAACCATTGATCTGACGGCTGCTGCCATTACAACAGGCAGTACCACCGGACTTACCTATTCACAATTCACCGATATCGGGCTCACGCAACCTGTTTCCAATCCGGGTACGGTGGCCCTCAGCAATACCTATTATATCAAAGGGACTTCTTCGGCAGGTTGTTCTGTGGCAAAACCGGTTTCCGTTGTGATAAACTCATTACCCATTCTCAACATTACACAACCGGCCGCAGTATGCGCACCCGCAAGTATTGATCTGACGGCTTCTGCTATCGTGGCCGGAAGCACCAGTGGCGTAAATTTTAGCAGATGGTCTGATGCCGCCAATACCCTGCCCCTTGCCAATGCAAATGCAATAACCCAAAGTGGTATTTATTATATCAGGGCTACCCTTCCCTCTACGGGATGCGCAGTAAGTAAACCTGTATCTGTATCGATCAATCCGGGCCCAATCCTTAGGATCCAAAACCCGGCCTCTGTCTGTTATCCTTCAACCGTTGATCTGACCAGTTCCGGAATTACCGCAGGCAGCAGTGCCGGTATCAATTTTTCTGTGTTTACGGATAGTAATGCGGGTCAACCGCTTGCCAACCCGGCTTCGGTAGCAGCCAGTGGCACTTATTATATCAAGGGAACCGATCCTGCAACGGGTTGTTTCGCAGTGCAACCGGTAACTGTTTCTGTTCAGTCATTGCCCGATCTGACCATCGTTAACCCGTCACCGGTTTGTGCACCGGGTTTTGTCAATATCACTTCGCCAACAGTAGTTTCCTCAAATACTGCCGGTATCAGTTTCACCCATTGGCGGGATGCCGGCACCACGATCCCGCTGACCAATGCCAATGCCGTAAACAGTAGTGGCACTTATTATGTAAAAGGAACCACTCAGGCAGGATGTTCGGTTGTTCGGGTGGTGAATGTCACAATCTATCCCCAGCCCGGTTTGAATATTACATCCCCTGAACCGGTTTGTTCTCCCGCTACCATCAATCTCCTTGATCCGAACATAGTGGCAGGTAGTGCTACAGGTGTTTCGTATTCCTATTGGACCGATGCCGCTGCGTTAACAAGTTTGCCAAATCCGGCGGCAGTAAGTGTAGCAGGTACGTATTATATCAAGTCAGTGTTTCCTGCAACGGGCTGTTCTGTAAGTAAGCCGGTTATCGTAAGCATCAACAATCCTCCGGCGCTTCAGGTGAATACACCTGCACCGGTATGCGAACCGGCTCTTATTGATCTTACTGCTGCTGCGATTACAGCCGGCAGTACGACAGGAACCCAGCTTAGCTATTGGAAGGATGCTGCCAATACAATTCCATTGACGAATCCGAATGCCGTTGCAAACAGTGGCACTTATTTTATCAGGTCAGCGCTGGCTTCGGGCTGTACCGCCTCATTACCCGTAAATGTTACGATCAATCCGCTGCCCAATGGCATTTTATCCAATCCCGCCAATAATTTTATATGTGCGGGTTCAGCAGTGCTATTAACCGCCACAGGAGCTGACAACTATCAATGGTTGCTGAACCAGTTACCGATCAACGGAGCCAATACGGCAACCTTTTCAGCAACGCAGGCAGGCAGTTATGCCGTACGGTTTATTTCCAAAGAAGGCTGTGAAAAAACTTCTGAAAACCAGATTCAACTCATACAAATAACCGCACCGGATGTGCAGTTCACCACCCAGGGTCTTTGTGTGGATTCTCCCATTCAGTTTGTCAATAAATCGGTGTATGCCAATTCTGGCGGGATTTCCTGGGTCTGGGATTTTGGCGACGGTGCTTCCTCCAATCAACTATCCCCGTTGCATAGCTATCAGCAGCCGGGAATTTACCAGGTGGGGTTAACGGCGGTTAACGCTTCCTGCCCTGATCTGACAAAAAAACTGCTGCAACCCATCTCCGTAAATTCTCCGCCAACGGGTATCCGGTATGATACGGTACAGGCAGTAGCGGGTCTGGCAATTGGTTTGACAGCAAGACCCATCGGGATATTTTATGAATGGCAACCCGCTTCAGGATTGAATAGTAACCTGATCAGAACACCGCTGGCCACCCTGGATACAGACGCTTCCTATGTAATAAAAATAACGACTGCAGCAGGCTGTACCACCTATGATTCTGTGTACATAAAAGTGACCAGTACCGGTGAAATCTTTGTTCCACAGGGTTTTTCTCCGAATGGGGATGGACAGAACGACCGGGCATTTCCCCTGTTGCGGGGCATTCGGAAAATGCAATATTTTAAAATTTATAACCGTTGGGGGAATCTTGTTTTTCAAACCAATGATGCATCTGCTCAGAATGGCTGGGATGGGAATTATATCGGGAAACCCCAACCGGTTGGAACCTATACCTGGATTGCGGAAGCCATTGACGGAAGGGGATTGGTCATCAAAAGATCGGGAAGCATATTATTGATCAGGTAAAATAAACAGAGATACAATGGAAAATTTATGAAGAAGTTGTGCAGCCATATCATCATTCAGGTAACCATTTGTTTTTGTTGTCATTTTGTATTGGCACAGGATCCCCATTTCTCACAATACTTTAGTTCCCCGCTTAGTTTCAACCCGGCACTGACCGGATATTTTGAGGGGGATCATCGTTTGTCGATCAATTTTCGCAACCAATGGGCCAATATCAGCGACCCCTACACTACCGGTACCCTTTCCTATGATACAAAAATCATGAAAAACCGGATCGGGGCTAATGACCGCTGGGGTCTGGGTGTTCTGGCTCTCTATGATCAGTCGTCGGGAGGCATCTATAAAAATACTTACCTGAGTCTGTCAACAGCGTTTCAAAAAGGATTGGACGAATATGGCGATCAGAGTATTGGTTTGGGTGTTCAGGCAACCTATGCCGGAAGCGCGGTGGATTTTACAAAGATTACCTACAGTAACCAATTTACAGGCAGTGGTTTTGACCTGGGTATACCCAGTGGAGAAACCATCCATAATCAATCCATACATTATTTTGATCTGAATGCGGGTCTGCTGTATAATTTCAAGGATGATGCCGGTAACCAATTCACTTTTGGAGCCGGTATGTATCATATACTAAAACCCAAACTCAGTTTTTTCAGTGCACAAAACCAATCCCTGCAGCCACGTTATACCCTTCATGCCGGAGGCAATTTCCCGATGGGGCAGACCGACAATCTATTTGTCAGTGCGCATTTCATGCAGCAGGCCGGGAATAATGAATATGTGGTTGGCGGAGCCTATGGGGCAGGTATCGGAAATTCAGAGATGAGTATTTACCTGGGCGCCTGGCTGCGAGCCGGCGACGCTTTTTACCCATATGCAGGGATACGAGGGAAGGATTTCCAATTGGGGCTTACCTACGACATCACCCGCTCAGATATCAGTCGTATCCAGCGTTACAGCGGAAGCAGCGAGATATCCTTTCTTTATTATTTTACCAATGGGGAAAGAAAAAAAGGGATCCCCTGTTTCTTTTAACAAT
>JAGWTX010000341.1 GCA_028875955.1 Bacteroidota bacterium
CTGGCACATGTGGTGGGGAATGTTCCCCTGCATTTGCATGATTGGGGTGTTGATTTTGCTGTCTGGTGCAGCTATAAATACTTAAACGGCGGACCGGGAGCAGTTGGTGGTCTGTATATACATGAATTTTATGCAACGGATGTTCGTACTCCGCGCCTGGGCGGTTGGTGGGGAAACGAAGAAAGCATCCGTTTTAAAATGGAAAAAGGATTTATTCCGAAAAGCAATGCCGGTGGATGGAATATCAGTACGGTGCAGGTCATGAACACGGTTTGCCTGAAAGCTTCCCTGGAAATTTTTGAAGAAGCCGGTATCGACAGATTGCGGGAAAAAAGTGTCCGGTTAACCGCTTATTTGGAATATCTCCTGCATCAGTTACCGAATTTGTCCTTTGAAATCATCACACCAGCCAATCCCGCTGAAAGAGGTGCCCAGTTATCCCTTTTCTTCTCAGAAAAAGGTAAAGAGATCCATAACAAAATGACGGAAAACGGGATTGTGGTAGATTACCGGGAGCCCGGGGTGATCAGGGTTGCCCCTGTTCCGCTGTATTGCAGTTTTGGAGATGTATACCGTTTCTATTGTATTCTCAGGGATCATTTTTAACCTATCCAAACACCATGTCCAAGCACTATTTATCCTATCTGGCCCTGGGCGACTCCTATACCATCGGAGAATCCCTGCCACTGTATGAGAACTACCCTTACCAGACCGTACAGATATTGCGGAAAAACGGACTTGCTTTTTCAGCACCGGAAATCATCGCCAGGACCGGATGGACCAGTTTTGAACTGGCAGAACAGCTATTGCATACCCGGCTTAACGAAACCTACGATATCGTCAGTTTGCTGATCGGGGTCAATAACCAATACAGGGGATTACCTATTGAAGATTTCAAAAATGATTTTCATTTTTTGCTGCACAAAGCGATTCACCTGAGCGGGAACAGACCTGAACGCGTAGTGGTTTTATCGATACCAGACTGGGGCGTCACACCCTATGCGAAAGACAGGGACCGGATCAAAATCGCAAAGGAGATTGATGCTTTCAATACCATTTGCCAGGAGGAAACGATGCTGCAAAAAGCTGTTTATCTTTCGATCACTGAACAAACCAGACTGGCAAAAGATAACCCTGCCCTGCTTGCCGGCGATCATTTGCATTATGCTGCGAAAACATATGCACAATGGGCCATTTTATTGGCGGAAAAGATCAAGGAATGCCTGCTGGTAAAATAGGATCTACTCTGGCAAAAAACTTTTCATTTCTGTATGATAGTCTTTTGCCACCTGATTCGCTTTTGCAGCGAAATCCTCCCCTCCGCCGGCAAAAATGATGGCCCTGCTGGCATTGACGAGTAAACCCCCATCTTTGTTTAATCCATATTCGGCAACTTCCTGTAAGCTTCCACCCTGCGCACCCACACCGGGCACGAGCAGGAAATGATCCGGCAGAAGGGTTCTGATATGGGTAAGATCGCTCGCCTGGGTAGCACCCACTACAAACATCAGGTTGGAAGGGCTTCCCCAACGCGAAACTTTTTCCAATACGGTTTCGTATACCCTCTTTTCTTGATGGTTGTCAGAGAGTACCAGTTGCTGAAAATCACGACTGCCTGCATTGGAGGTCAGACCCAAAACGATGGTCCATTTGTTTTCATATTCCAGAAATGGCCGGATACTGTCTTCCCCCATATAAGGCGCAACGGTTACCGAGTCAAAGGGAAAAGTTTCAAAGAAAGTCCTGGCATATTGTGCCGAAGTATTGCCGATATCGCCTCTTTTGGCATCGGCAATGGTGAAATGGGTTTTCGGGATATAATCCAGTGTTTTCCCGAGTGATTCCCATCCGGGAATCCCCCTGGACTCATAAAATGCCGTATTGATCTTATAACTGATACAGTGTTCAAGGGTAGCATCAATGATGGCTTTGTTAAAGGCAAATACCGGATCCTTCTCGCCAAGCAGGTGTTTGGGGATCCTGGTGATATCCGTATCCAGTCCTACACAGAGAAAACTTTTTTTCCGATGCAAGTGGGCAACCAATTCTGAACGATTCATGTATCAAAGATAACCGCTGGGAATATTTCTCCCTCGGAATGAGAGAAATATTCCTTTATTCCTATCAGTAAATTTCTGTAAAGCCAGGAATGAACTCCCAGCAATGATCCCTCATTAAGTCCCCCTTTAATATTGGTACACCGCATAGCCCCATGCCGGCAGGCTGATCTCTTGACCGGCTTTCAGCGTTTCTTTCTTTTCAGAGAAGATTTCGGTTGCCTCCCCGTTGATCAGGTTGTCAGCTAATGAGAAAGACCGGGGCTGATTACACAGATTTACCAACACCACGACCTTTTTATCATTGTGTTCTCTGGCAAACGCATATACATCCGCATCAGCTGTACTATGCAGCCGGATAAAGCTTGCATTGGCAGCCAATGCCTCATTATGGGAATGCAGGTTTAGCAATGTATGGTAGAAACCTGCTCTGGCATAGTTGGCAAACCGGATGGTATCCTTATCAAAAAATTTGATGGCACGTAGAACCGGTTCTTCCTGTCCGCTATAGATCAAGGGTATTCCCCTTTTCAGGGTTTGGGTCAGCACGGCAAAGGGTGCATGTGAGGCGCCGGGCATGGTGGCAAAATCTGCTTTGTTCCAGCTGTTCTCATCATGGTTGCTGGTAAAATATAACCGCAAAGCCTGTTTGGGCAATAGGGAGTCTGTCATGTGGAGGGTACTATCCAGCGATTGGGCCTTATATCTGCCGGAAGCTATGTCTTTCATCCTGCCAAACATCGGCCATCCATATGTGGCGTCGAATCCGACCTCATTCAACCAGGCACTATCTGCTTCCGCCAACATAAATACATTTTTCACCGACTTCAATTCCTTTATACAGGTTTTCCAGAAATCTCTGGTAGGACCAACCGCATAGTCACAACGCAAACCGTCAATACCTGTCTGGGTGATCCAGAACTTCATCTGGCTGATCATGGTATCCCTCAACTCAGGATTGGCGAAATTCAGTTTACGGGTATCTGTCCAGTCAAACTGTGATACCGCATTACCCGCGCTGTCGCGTACATAAAAATCAGGGTGTTTCTGTAACCAGTAATGATCTGCCCCGGTATGGTTTGGCACCCAATCGATGATCACCTTCATACCCATGGAATGTATTTTGTTGACCAGTTCCTTCCAGTCGTCCATGGTGCCATACTCGGGGTTGATAGCGGTATAATCAGATACGGCATAATAACTACCCAAGGAACCCTTCCTGTCGGTTTTGCTGATGGGATTGATGGGCATGAACCAAAGTGTCTGAACACCCATCTTTTTCAGGCGATCCAGGCTTTTTTCAAAGGCTTTAAAAGTGCCTTCCGGTGTGTATTGCCGGGTATTCACTTCATAGATATTTCCCTGCATGATCCAGGACGGATGACCGTCGATGGTTGCGGTATCATTGGATGGGTTTGTAAGGGGGCCGGTAGAACAAGAAGTAAAGGCAGCTACCAGCAGTGTCAGCAAGACAGGGATTCTCAGGGTCATAACAATCAGTTTATGAACTAAAAGTAAGGAAATTAATGTGTACAGCAAACACATATGATCCGTTGTGAAACCGGGACTTCCGATTTGCCGGAC
>JAGWTX010000342.1 GCA_028875955.1 Bacteroidota bacterium
CGTGCAATATCCATCCAGCTGATGGCCATTTTCTCGCCATACTGGGGCTGGGCCATGAGGCGGTCAACCAGGTGTTCATAGGCTTTTGGGTCGGCATCCTGTACAAAACGCTGTGTTTCTTCCGGGGTGGGAAGTATGCCTGTGAGATCCATACAAACCCTTTTCATCAGTCTTTCCTTATCGGAAACCTCATTGGGTGCGATGCCCCTGTCTTCCATTTTTTTCAGGATGAAATAGTCGATCTCATTCACCGGCCATTTGGTATCCGATACTTCGGGAAGTTTTTGTTTCACCGGTACGGTAAAAGCCCAGTGTTTCTCATATTTCGCACCCTGACTGATCCACTTCCTGATTAAGGCGATCTCATGATCGGTCAGGCGTGGCAGACCGCTGGAAGCCAATGGCATTTGCAGACTGGTATCGGTGGTGCTGATGCGGAGAAACAGTTCAGACTGATCAGGTTTACCCGGAACCAGTGCGTGTTTATCGGGATGTTCCTTTAATGCTTGGTATGCATCGGAAGCGATATCCAACCGGAGACCCGCTTCCCGTTTATTGGCATCCGGTCCATGGCAGTTAAAACATTTGTCCGATAAGATCGGACGGATATCATAGTTGTAACTCACCGCATCGGGCAGGGATGCGGCGTCTATATTCTTGCAGGCATGAAATACCTCTGTCAGTAACAACAGGCACAGGGGTGCAATAAAAAACAATCGTATCGCCTGTTTCATGAAATGCGGTTGGTTACTAAAAAAGTTTAGCAGACCCCGGTTGGGGACAGTCTTCAAGATATAAAAAAATCTTTAGTAAACGCTGATAAACAAAGCATTTTGCAAAAGGTGAGAACCCGGGTAGCGGTTTCGATAGAAGAAAAACGAAGAAAAAAAAGACCGGTTCAGGTTGTATGACCCGGTTGAAGTCACAGGATTTGCGGACCAATCTGAAAACAGTAAATAATAGCAATTCATAACCCAATCCTATTGGCGCATTGGTCTCCCGCGAATAGCGGGACTACAGACTAGAAACCTCTCAATTTCTTTGGCTTTTCAATGCTCACTTCCGAACCGCGGGCGATAAAAACAGAATCCGGTTCCTTTCCTTCGAGGGCCCGGGCGAAATCATTTCCATACAGGCGGGCTACGTCACAATCCAATTGAAAGGAATGAACAGGGTAAACTTCCCAGCGGGGATGCACCACCTGGTATTCAATGGTGGTGGTTGCGTTGAGTTGGTTATAACCCAGGTAATGTTCAAAAATGAATTCTTCTTCGCTGCCCGCCACAATAGGTTGTGGGGTTGGGTGTGCAGAAACAGAGAGATGATTCCATTTTGTTTGGGGTGTCTTCCAGTCAAACCGGACTTCCAGTGTTTCTGGGGTCTGAACAATCCGGTGTTTCATTTTGGCAACGCTGTAATGTTCATTATACAGGAGATTGGCGGTATAGGCGATCAGGGGCCGGGGAACAATTTCAGATACAAAACCCACGCCTCTTTTCCATTCGTTACCATCAAAATGTTTCACATAATAGCGCAGGTTCACTTCCTCGAAATTCGTATGCCAGGGCCAGTGCAGACCAAATACTTTGGTATCATTAAACAGGAACCCGACGATACTCACCCATGCTTTCCCTTTAAAAATATCGGCTTCCGTATAGGGGGGCAAATGTGGTTTCAGCCATGCAGGATCAATCGCATAATTGAACATCGCCAGCCATTCCCAGCGGGCGGTTAGAAAAGGAGAAGTAGGCATAGGATAAATAACAATTCGATAGAATAAAAGTTGCAGAACAGAACATTTTGTACATAGGGTAGGTTTGTAGTCCCACTATTCGCTGGATCTTCGCTTCGCTGCGATTTGTGGTTTTTTAGAGGTTGCTTGTTAGTCTTTTAATGTTAGTTTTAAAGACAACCCTCTTTCATGAATACGGGTTGCCTCTAAAATTGGGTGTATAAACGGTATTTTATTTGTAAAATTTTGATTAGTTTGGTTAAGCTTATTGAATCGCCTAAAATGTAATGGATATGAAAAAAGAATTGGCTATAAGCATTACGCTACTTCTCGCTTTTTCCAGCTTTTCACTTGTTTTGTATAACAGTCATAGCTGGTCTTTTATTATAAGCAGCATTTTGCTTGCAGCCATGTCATTGTTATTTGGTTTGTTTACACTGGTGTTAAAAGCGGGTAATTCAAAAAAGAGCAGTTATCTTTTTATCATCGGGCTTATGATTGTATTCTTAGTATTCGGACTATTACAATAAGCTGATAAAGTGCAGTGCAGAATCAAACTAATACAGCTTAATGAGGGTAGTTATTTGACATTTGTCGGCAGTATTCTGTTTAAAAAGAATTGATAAAAACGACAAACCCGCTACTTCAAACAAACCCCAAACCCCAAACGCCCAACCCCAAACCTACCTCTCCGCAAACACCGCAAAAAACACATCACTCCTGAACGAAAACCCGATACGCTCGTACATTTTGATGGCGCGCTGGTTATCCCATTTTACATGAAGAAAGGGCTGGCGGCCTGCGGCGATGATTTGTTGTGCGATATGTGAAACGAGGATGGCTCCATAGCCCTTGCCTGTATAATCGGGGTCGGTACAAACGGCACTGATTTCTGTGTAGTTGTTCAGGTGCAGTCTTTCACCGGCCATGGCAACCAGTTCTTCCTCATCGAAAATCCCGAAGTAGTTGCCGAAATCAATCGTGTGTTCATAAAAAGGCCCCGGCTTGGTTAAGGCAGTGAGTTTCAGCATGGCGGGCACATGTTCTTCCGAAAGGGGTTTACAGACCACTTCTTCGCTGGTAAGGGGGATGAGGTTTTCGCAGACCATCTGGTGCAGGGTGGTTGAAAACCTGGTTTCCCATACCCCGGTAAACTCAACCGGTTCTTTGATCATTACTGACCAGCTGCGGTTGGGGGGTAATTGTTCGTAGAGTAATTTTTGGTTGGCCTCACTCCAATCCGGAAGAGCAGCAAAAGGACAGACATCTGCTGCAAAATAGCCCACTACCGCATTGCCCAGGTTAAAACGGCTATCTGCCGTATTGAGTGCCTGCCATACGGGGTTATCAAGGGGATGCAAGGTTTTCGAATTGGGTGAGTGGCAAAATTAGTTGAATAGTAGGGAAATCAAAACGAAATGATAATTATACGGGGTATTTCCCGGTAGGCGGACTTGAAATAGTTGTCTAATTTACTTCTTCATAGGATGGATGCAGTTTGGAATGGAATCTTTGTATCCGGAAAATACGTATTGAAAAATGGAATACAAACCCGGTCATACAGCCATTTGTATAGGATGTTTACTATACAGTAGCAAAAACTGTTAAGATTTGAGTGGGCATTTTGATACAAAACCCAATATACGTATATTTGAAAAAAGTACACGTATCATGACAACAAAACTCACCCTTACAGTTGAGAAAGATGTTATTGAAAGGGCCAAGTCCTATGCTAAAAAATCTGGCAGAAGCCTTTCTGAGCTTATCGAACAATACCTGGATACAATAACACAGGAAACCAGCAGCCAGAAGGTTTCACCAAAATTAAAAAAACTGATAGGGGCGGTTAAGTTGCCCAATGGCTTCGATGAGAAAAAAGAGCTGTC
>JAGWTX010000343.1 GCA_028875955.1 Bacteroidota bacterium
GTTTCAATATCCACACCAACCGACACCGGTGGAAAATTCACACCCTGCTGTATTCCATTAACCAGATAGAAATAATCCCAGGTGATCGCCATTCTCCTGGACACTTTGGCACGTCCGCCAAACCCAACCGCATAAACGTCGTTGGGTTGTGAAGTAAGGGGCACCATATTATTATGCACCAGCGTTGGTGTCACCTGTAATGTGATCCCTTCGCTGAATTTCCTGCCAAGGATGGTTTGAAAATAATAGGCCAGACGGGAAGAAAAGAAATTTTTGATAGTTGGGTCTGCATAGGGAATGGTATTCATCGTCATTCCTGTAACCAGCGCAACCGTGAAGGGGAAACTCCTGGCTCCGGTTGATTGGCGGATAAGTCCGAATTTTACATATCCGTCCAGCTCTTTTTTAAAAGTGCTCCTGCCAAAACCAAACATGAGCGATCGTGTAACCCCGAAATCAAACCCAATACGCATGCTTGCCTGATCCAACCCATACAAATTGCTTATCCCCTGGTCAAACTGACCAAACCTGTGCAGTATGCGGAAATCCATTGTACCCGGTGCTAAAAATTCCATGGAATGAGCATTGATTACCCTTGGCGATTTGAATGCATGGGTGACGATTTCCTTTTTGGGTTTGTCCTCCCCTGCCAGTTGTAACAGATCAACATCCTGCGCCTGTATTTCCAACCTGCTTAGTAGCATGGCAGCGAAACAAAACAAATAAACATATCTCTTTTTCATTCAAATAAATTTTTATAAAATAATGATCACTTCAAAGGAGCCAGTAAACAATCAACCGTGATTCTGGCCTTCCTGGCAACCTTGTCTGCTACCAATTGCGGGATCTCTATCCCATAATCAGCGAGTCCCGCTTCAAAAACAGATGACAGATGAACAGCACCTGACTGGATGGATATTTTTCCCGCTGCGATCACTTCATGGGTTTGTCCATGCATATTGAGTGTCCCTTTTACCTGAACAGGATAGATGCCATCTTTTGTATAATTAACAGCGGCATTATCCTGGATCATCCCTTTGAAAACCGTTTTGGGGAACCGGTCGCTCTCAACATAGTTTTCATTGAAATGTTCCTGCATCAAAGCCCGTTCAAATTCAAAACCTTTCATCAATACGGCAAACTGCAGATTGCCCGTTCTTGTGTCCATCACACAGGTAACGCTTTTGTTGACCCCTGTGATCTGTTCCGGCGATTTTGCCACTGTTGCATCAAACAGGATCTTTCCGGATTTGGTAAACCATTTGTCCTGAGCCTGAACAGCCGTAACAAAAAGCATAATGACCAGGATGGCTTTTATTTTTTTCATAATTAATTTTTTTGAGATGATTTTGTTTCAATTACTGATCTGTTTACTATGACATCCGCACCAAGCCCCATATCATCGGGCATAAAACCGGTACAGATGCCCTTCAGGACCACCGTTGTGCCTGCCATCTTCTGAGAGGTAAGACTTGTCGTGTCTGTTGTTGTCATACTGCATCTGACCGATGACAGGGAATCAGGGTCGCCCAATGAAAGGGTATACCCACCCGAAGCATCCTTATCAACGGATTTTACAAAACCGGTAATTTCTACAACCTTACCCAGGTAAGCCATATTGGCCGCCGCCGAATCCTTTGTAAAGGCATCGATCAAAGCGGTTGCTTGCAGAGAGACATCGGCAGACAACTCCGCAACAGAAGGATTGCGTCGGTTATATTCGTGATATACATACATGCCTGCTAGTACGGTGATGAACAGTAGCCCTGCTATTGAAAGCACCAGATTTCTTTTCATATACATTTTTTTATTAGTTATTAGGCGTACCTGCATCAATCCATTTCCTGACAGTTGCCAGCTGACAGGCACTCATTTTTGCACCGCCTTTCGGCATAAAGGAATATCCATTCATTTGACTGATACTCCCATACAATCTGCCGCTTGCAGCTACTGCACGGTCTGCGGCATAGGTTCCCATCAGTACATTACCCGAAGGGTTCGGACCAGTATGGCAACCATAACATTGCTGTTGAAACAGGGGCACAATCTTAACCACATACGAAATCGTACCGGCCGTATCACATATGGCATTGGTGGGATAAAGGACATCCGCCTTATCATAGTAACAGGAACCAAAAGCCAGAACAAATCCAGTTATACAAATGATCTTGATAATTTTTTTCATAAGGGTTTCTTTTAATTGTTGGGAGCACCTGCATCAATCCATTTCTTGATTTGCTGGATCTGACAGTCAGGTGATTTCGCTCCTCCTTTTGGCATAGCCGAAAAACCGGCTGACCAGTTTACAGATCCAAACAGTTTTCCATTGAGCGCCACCACTTTTACTCCTGCATAGGAGGACAAATCAATACCTCCCCCCAGGGAAGCACTGTTATGGCAACCGACACAGTTGTTTTGAAGCAGGGGCTGGATGGCAGTACTGTATTTGTAATTGCTGGTATCACAGGCATCGCAAAAATTGTTTTTTGCGCCCTGGTTGATCCATTTTTGAAGTAAGCTTTTTTGTGTTTGTGTCATGGCAGGTTGCGGAGGAGGCGGCATCCGGTTACTTCCCGTAGCATTGATCACACTATATAGCTTGCTTCCATTGGCATTACCGGCAGATACGATTCGCATAATGCCCGAATAAGTGGACAGGTTCAATCCTTCAACATGACTAATGGCGTCATGGCAGCCGGACATGGCACAGCTGGCATTCAACAAGGGAAGTACCGCATTGGCAAAATATACCGTGTCTGTACTGCAGGATCTTGTTGAAACGCCCGGTACTGGTGAAACCGGTGCCGGAACTGTGACCACCGGATCTGTGAGGGGTAACCCGCCGGGGATCTCATGTTTGCAGGCTTCAAAAACAGACCAACCGATTATCAGGAGGACTGCTAAAATCAAGGTTTGTTTCTTCATAATGAGGGTTTTTTTATGATGGGATATTTGGATGCGCTTTTATCTGTATCAGGAAATCAGCTGAAATTGATCCAGCTTTCAAATCGTCACCGTGCTTTGGCTTTTTATTAGGCATAGCAATAGCCGTTCAACAAGTTCATTGCTGAAAACAGGATCAACTGCCGATAAAATCTGCTTACACTTTTGTTATCAGATCAGCCGGGGAGGTCGTAAAAGGCCATTTGTAAAATCTTTCAGGACATTACCATTGATATATGCCCCTGCTGTCACAGAAAGATGCGGATCAAGAGGCCCTACACCCAGGTAAGTGGCGGGCGGGGATACGGCAACCAATGAAAAAGGGTGGGAATAATGTAAAAAGGGTAATTGACTATCCTGGGTATTGTCATTCTGGTCGGCATCATTGGTGATATAATGCGTCCAAACAAAACCCAAAAAGCTGAGTTCCTCATTTCCGGGTTGCAGGTGGTGGTATTGGTAGTGGTCGAATAGTAACGGGATATTCAGAAGCTGGCATATTTCGGTATTCCCGAAAAGATGCACCGCCAATAATGATATGACCAATATTCTTTGCACAGTTAGCAATTTGAAACAAATAGAATGCCATCCTTCCCGATTGAAAAGGATGTGCCTGATTTTAACAAAGCATATCCTATGTATTTGTTAATCAAAAAGATACCGATCCGTTTG
>JAGWTX010000344.1 GCA_028875955.1 Bacteroidota bacterium
TTTCTTTACGTTTTTTATAACAACACTGCTGTTGGCTCCTTTCAGCATCATCACGATGGCACCGGCCACTTCTCCTTTGTCATTATAACACATCGCACCATACCGGGTTGCATAACCTATCTTTACATCTGCCACATCCCGGATAAAAACAGGTGTCCCGTTTTCCACCGATTTTACAGAAATGTTCTCAAGGTCAGTAAGAGATCCGATCAACCCCTCACTGCGGATAAACAGGACAGAAGGACCTTTTTCAATATAGGCTCCACCGGTATTCTGGTTGTTTTTTTCCAGGGCCGCAAAAACGTCCTGTATGGTCAGTTGATAGGATTGGAGTTTGTTGGGATTTACGGCAATCTCATACTGTTTTAGTTTACCCCCGAAACTGCTTACTTCCGCAACACCTTTCACCCCCAGCAATTGTCTGCGTACGATCCAGTCCTGAATGGTTCTCAGTTCTGTTTCATTGTATTTGTTTTCATAACCTTCCAGGGGGCGAACCACATACTGGTAGATCTCTCCCAAACCGGTACTGATAGGACCCAATTCGGGGTTGCCAATTCCCTGGGGTATCTGTGATTGAACCTTTTGTAACCGCTCGGCTACCTGTTGTCTGGCCCAGTAGATATCCGTTGCGTCATTAAACACGATGGTTACCAGCGAAAGCCCAAAACGGGAGAAGCTTCTGATCTCGGTCATCCCGTTGATATTGCTGTTTGCCTGTTCAATGGGGAAAGTAACAAGTCTTTCAATATCGGTGGCACCGAAGGAAGGAGCTACCGTGATGACCTGGACCTGGTTATTGGTGATATCCGGAACTGCATCAATGGGCAGTCTTGTTGTTTCATAAATGCCATAACCGACCAGGCTGAGAATGAGTAAACCGATCAGGAGTTTATTCCTGATGGAAAATGCAATGATTTTGTTTAACATGATTCTGTTATACTTCGTTCATGAATAAGGTACCTGCATGCGAATACACAAGCCCTGAGCCTGTTATCAACATGCATCAAACGATTAACAGAATTTGGGGGGCTGCCAGATATTTGACAGGAAGGAAGGTAAGATGCCGTTTTCCTGATAGATGGGGAATCCGGTATGGATTTTTGAGATCGGTTTACTGATCTCCGCTGATAAATTGTTCGGGGTAAAAGGTGTGATAGTCTGACCCACAGAATAATCATGTGTTTTGAAAGGGAGTTTCATGTCCTTTTCATAATCCGCATCCTTTACAATGCCATGGGCATAATGCATACAAAGAAAATCCCAGAGGGTGATTCCCTTGTCCTCCTGTCTGTGTTCCATAAAATGTTCCACCAATACCGGTAATTTTACCAATTGGTATAGTTCTGTAGTGGAGAGCAGGTATACAGACATGAATGCTATTGCGATGAATTTCTTCAATAGTACAAAGGTACGATTTTTCCGTATTTTGGACTTGTAAAGCTTCTTCAAACCGAATTTTCCGTTACATGACCATGATCAGATTTACCACCATTATCAGGCAATTTGGCGAAAAGGGGGAGAAGACCGGTTGGACCTATGTTGCCATCACAAAAGAACAGATAGAAGCATTAAAACCCGATGCCCGTAAATCCTTTCGCGTAAAAGGGAAACTTGACCAGTTCCCGGTTTCCGGAGTAGCCTTATTGCCGATGGGCGGAGGTGATTTTATCCTACCCCTGAATGCAGTCATGCGAAAAGGGATACATAAGAAGAAAGGGGCCCAATTGACGGTACAACTCGCGGTTGATACCCAACCCTTGCAAGCCCCCGAAGGGTTTTATGAGAGCCTGGCAGATGAGCCGGAAGCTGAAAGGTTTTTTGCAGCTTTGCTGCCTTCTCACCGAAACTATTTTATCAAGTGGATGGGTGGTGTCAAATCTCCCGATGCACAAGCCAATCGGATCGCAGCCGTTATTACTGCCTTATCCCGGAAACAGAATTTTGTGGAGATGATCAGGGCGAAAAAAGCGCTTCGGGATCCCGGTAAATAAGGCCTGGCGGAGTTCAGTCATCCGTTTTCCCTGATTTGTATTCCTTGTGCGGAAATGGTAACTTAACGGATAGTTTATTTTTATGAAAAGCCTGCTAATCATAACCGCCTTTTGTCTCTCCTATCAGGGAATGGCTCAAAATGCCAGTACGGATGGTGTAGCCAGCATGATGCAACTTTATGATAGTAACGGCAATCCCCTGTTAGGCGCCAAACGAAACCATTTTATCAATAGCCCCTATCTGAACGATAACTGGGGCAGGGGGGAAGTAGTGTTCATCAACGGTAAAAAATTAAAAGATGCCGTTCTGCGTTTTGATCTGAACGATCAGAAACTGCATTACCAGATCGGGGATATCGAATTTACTTTTCTGGATCCGATTTCAGCATTCAGTTATACCTATTCGGATGATGATAAAACCTATTCGGTGCATTTCCGAAACGGCTATCCGGGTAAAAATCCGGAAGATAAATTCCGCTATTATGAAATCCTGGCAGAAAACGACCGGTATGAGTTGCTGAAATTCATTTCGAAGAAAGTCGAGGATTATTATGAATACAACGGGCCTACATCCAAATATTACAAACTCTTTACCTCCTTACACCTGTATGATAAGCTGGAAATGATCCTGGCGCCTGCCAGGGAAAAACAGGTGGTTGAGAAAATGATCCCCTCCCTGAAAGAAAAATTAAATTTGTTAACCAACAAGGGAAGGAATATACCGGAAAAGGATTGGATCCATTGGTTTGCTAACCTGTAAATAAAACAGCCGGATAACATATCCGGCTGTTTCCCATTCGAATAGAAATGGTATTACAATTCAGAAAATTCGGTAGGATGCAGGAGTTGGATATCCGCTCTTGATACCGTATTCAGGTATTGTGGTAATCCTTTTAAACGGACCCATTCCGGATCGGAACCGAATGCTTTCCAATGCGCATCCCTGGAAGCCTGGTTGTCAAAACTTGTCATGTACATGAGGTTGGGCATATGGCTGCCGGCAATTACTTCCGCATAAAAAACAGCATTGAACTGTAATCTTTTGAACAAAGCGACTTCACCGCCATTATTAAACATGTCCACTTTCTGTCTGTACAGTCTCTCTGTGGGCCCTTCGTAGCTCCTTAATTCATACACCCGGTCTGTCTTATTGCCCTTCAGGTCAGGTGCTTTGAAAGCGGGCATTTTTGGAAATGCCTTCAGCACGGTGGTCTCCACCCTTTGGAAGGGGGCTTCATTGTAGGCTGCATTCCAGTAATCAGATCCGGCTTCCTGTAATTTTTTATCCTTCATCATCAGTTCTTCTATCTTATTCATGTCCTCCAGTGAATGAAGGGGTATGAATACATAGACCCTTTTTTCAGTAGCCGTATCATTCCCCATCCAGTGGTAAACACCTATATGGAAAAATCCGGCCCTGTGTAAAGCGGGCAGATAGGCAGTCTCTAAAAATTTGTCAACCGCCTGCACCTGGGCATCGCTTTTCAGGTGATACTGTTTGATCTCATAATAACTTCTTTTGTCCGTTTCAGTTCCGGGGCTAAAGGCATGTGCCTGCGTTGAGAGGAGCAATAATAATCCAAGAAAATGCAGGAAACCGGTGTTTTTCTTTTTCAT
>JAGWTX010000345.1 GCA_028875955.1 Bacteroidota bacterium
TCAGGCGGTATTTTCGCTGTCGCACTTCAGATGGCCATCGAAAGAATACCATTCTAAAACTAACAATCATGAGAAGAGTAAGTTACCTGTTTCTGTTGCTGGCTTGTATGGGAAGCATACAGGCTCAGGACATTCACAACAACCCGGGTTCCAACCATGGAAACAAGTTCGAACAACTGGGGACCATCCTGCCAACCCCCAATGAATTCCGTACCGCCAGTGGTGCCCCGGGGCCAAAATATTGGCAGCAACGTGCCGACTACAATATCAAATGCGAACTGGATGAACCCAACCTTTTGTTGAAAGGTTCGGAAACCGTTACCTATTACAACAACTCTCCGGATGTACTAACCTATATCTGGTTACAGCTGGATGAAAATCAACATAGCACGGTGAACAATGCCAACTACCAGGATGCATCCAGTTTGGGCAGGGGCGTTACTACTTCCACCATCGATAGACTGGAAGAAGCCAAGACCGACAATGGATATGGTGACATCATTCATAAACTCACAGACGCGAATGGCAAGGCCTTATCCTATACCATCAACAAAACCATGATGCGTATCGATCTGCCCGCAGCCTTAAAACCCGGTCAGCAATTTATCTTTAAGCTCGACTGGACCTATAAGATCTCCAACCGCCAGACATTTGGCGGAAGAGGTGGTTATGAATATTTCCCCGAAGATGGTAATATGGAATTTACAATGGCCCAATGGTATCCCCGTTTGTGCGTATACAGCGATTTCCAGGGATGGCAGAACCACCAGTTCACCGGCCGCGGGGAATTTGCACTGACATTCGGAAATTTCAATGTACAGATGACGGTTCCTGCTGATCATGTGATCCTGGGAACCGGCCAGTGTCAGAACTATCCGCAGGTTTTATCTGCTGCACAGCTGGCCCGCTGGAACCAGGCACAAACTGCCAAGGAACCCGTGGAAATCGTAACCCTGGCCGAAGCCAAAAATGCGGAAAAACAAAAAAGCACCAAAACCAAAACATGGGTATTCAAGGCTGAAAATGTGAGAGATTTCGCATGGGCTTCCAGCCGTAAATTTATCTGGGATGCGATGCCTGCCTATGTAGAGGGAAAGAAAGTGATGTGCATGAGTGGCTATAGCAAAGAAGCCTACGGATTGTATCGTCCTTTCTCAACCAAAGTGGTGGCCCATACCATCAAGACCTATTCCAAATTCTCCATTCCATTCCCTTACCCGGTTGCCCAAAGTATCGAAGCTTCCAACGGTATGGAATATCCGATGATCTGTTTTAACTATGGACGTACCGAAAAAGATGGCACCTACAGCGAGTCTACAAAAATTGGTATGCTGGGTGTGATCATACATGAAGTAGGACATAATTTCTTCCCCATGATTGTGAACAGTGATGAGCGCCAGTGGACATGGATGGATGAAGGACTGAACTCTTTTGTGGAATACCTGACAGAAGAATTGTATGATAATAAATATCCATCACGCAAAGGTTCTGCATCCACCATTGCGGACTACATGCGTTTGCCAAAAGATCAGCTGGAACCCATCATGACCAATAGCGAGAACATCGTGAATTTTGGACCTAACGCCTATACCAAACCTGCTACCGGATTGAATATTCTGCGCGAAACCATCATGGGCCGCAAACTGTTTGATTACGCATTCAAGGAATATGCAAGAAGATGGGCATTCAAACATCCCGAACCCGCTGATCTTTTCCGTACCATGGAAGATGCAAGCGGGGAAGATCTGGACTGGTTCTGGAGAGGATGGTTCTACGGAATAGACCCCTGTGACATTTCCATTGATTCTGTGAAACATGCCGTGTATGATGCCAATGCTACCGCACCCGCAGGCGGTGGATTCGGTGGAAGAAGAGGTGGTGGAAATTTTGGCGGTTTTGGTAACGGACCCAGAGGAATGGATAAACCCTTGATCAATAGTTTTGACGATATTTCAAAAATCCGTAACCGCGAAGACAAAAATATCGTGTTTGCAACCGATGCGGACCAAAGCCTGAGGGATTTCTATTGGAGATACGACAGAGGTATCGAGCCTTATGATTCCATCACCAAGATCCCAGCTCCCGAGCGTGGCGCCAATGCCCCGGAACCTTTGAGCGCTGAGGAAAAAGCCAAATATGCAGATGTGAATCTCTATGAGATCCATTTCTCCAACAAAGGCGGGTTGGTGATGCCGATCATCGTTGAATTTACTTTTGAAGACGGCACCAAGGAAACAGAAAAGATCCCTGCACAGATCTGGAGAAAAAATGAGAATGCCGTAACCAAAGTGTTCCTCACCAGGAAAAAAGCAGTGCATATCCAACTGGATCCCATGAAAGAAACAGCGGATATCGATGAAAGCAATAACAGCTGGCCTGCTAAAGGCGCATCGGCTGCTGAACCCAGTCATTTTTCTTTGTTCAAAGCCCGTATGGCCGTGCGTGGTCAGTCTACCGGCGTGAACCCCATGCAGAATGCCCAGAAAAAATAATACGGCATAATAGCTTATAGAAAAGCCACTTGATAATCGTCAGGTGGCTTTTTCATTCGTCCATAAAATCAATTTGTATGAAACCCATCCTTCCTGTGTTCGTCCTGATGATATTCAGTATTTATGTACGAGCTGCCACTGTTGATACGGTTGAGATCTATAGTAATGCGATGCATCGTTCCATCAAAACTGTCATCATCACACCAACGGCTAATCCATCTTCACCCAAAAAATTTCCGGTCATGTATCTGCTGCACGGTGCCTTTGGCAGCTATGCCAACTGGATTACCAAAGTGCCCCATATCAAAGCGCTGGCTGATCAGTACCAGATCATGATCGTTTGCCCCGATGGTGGTTACACAAGCTGGTATTTCGATAGTCCGGTTGATAGCAATTACCAATATGAAACTTTTGTGGCGAAGGAAGTGCCTGCCTATACCGATGCGCATTACCCGACCATTCCCAATCGCAAAGGACGTGTCATTACCGGTCTGAGTATGGGCGGGCATGGCGGTTTGTTCCTGGCATTCAGGCACAGTGATCTGTTCAGTGCCTGCGGTAGTATGAGTGGCGCATTGCATGTAACGGTAATCAAACAGAAATATGATGTGGAAAAACGCCTGGGTGATACGGCTATTAACCGGAAATACTGGCACGACTGGAGTGTACTCAATGTGATTGATCAATATCCAAAAGATTCCATCGCGATCACCATGGATTGTGGAACTGAAGACAAAGTGATCGCGATGAACCGGGCCGTTCATGAGAAAATGTTACGGCTGCATATACCGCATGAGTATACGGAAAGACCCGGTGAACACAATTGGGCCTACTGGTCTAATGCCATCGATTACCAGTTTCTTTTCTTCAGAAAACATTTTGATAAAATGTCAGCGGAATAGCTGTTTCAGTTCAGCAATAAAAAAAATATCAAATGATAGAAAGCTGTCCAAAGGGCAGCTTTTTTCTTTTATAATTTCCGCATACAAGAGGAAAGGAGTGAGCTATCCCCCGGTACTGCCATCCCTTACCTTTCTTTTCTTTCCAGAAGTCTTTTTTTCAAAATCAAGTACTTCCTTAGGTATGATTTTTTTGGGCGTTTTTAACTTA
>JAGWTX010000346.1 GCA_028875955.1 Bacteroidota bacterium
TGTATGATGGCCAGACTGTCGCCCAAACCCTGTACAATCAACTGGCTTCTTCCCTTGTCAGACTTCCCTAAGACTGCATCCAATACATCCTGGCTGTCCGGGGCTGCTCCCTTGGGCAAATGCTGCCTGGTCAGTTTTGCAAAAGAGGCAATGCAGTCTATCTGGCTGATCAATGCATCCGATACCTTATCAGCCGCAATGACTGCAGGCCAGCGGATGAGAAATGGCAAATGGGTTCCCCCGTCAAATTTGCTGTATTTACCTCCCCTCAACGGACCGGCAGGTGTATGACCGTTTATTTTTTCAACAGCCTGATCCTGATAGCCATCATCTAAAACGGGTCCGTTATCGCTGCTGAAGATAACGATGGTGTTTTTGGCAAGATGCAGGCTGTCCAGCAAATTCAATATTTTGCCCGTGTTATCATCCAGCTCGAGTAAAGCATCTCCTCTCGGGCCCATACCACTTTTGCCCACATATCTCGGGTTGGGTACCCGGGGAACATGTATATCCTGGATGGCGAAATATAAAAAGAAGGGGTTTGATTTGTTTTTCCGGATAAAGTCCAAAGACTTTTTCGTTATCACATCCCCCATCAACTCATCTTTCCACCAGGCAGCTCTGCCACCGCTCATATAGCCGATGCGACTGATCTGGTCGATGATGGTCTGATCATGCCCGTGCGAATACATCATCTTGAGTAATTCGGGATGCTCTTTTCCCGTAGGTAAGTCTAGAATGGGTTTGCCATAACTCACGGTGATGGGATCTTTGGGATCCAGATTTGCCACCTTCCTGTTTTCAACATATACACAGGGCACACGATCCGGTGTAGCGGGTATGATAAAGGAATATTGAAAACCCAGGTCATTGGGTCCGGGTGAAATGGTTCCATTCCAATCGGGACCGGCCTCACCTCCCAGCCCTAAATGCCATTTACCGATAACGGCTGTTTGATACCCTGCATTTTGAAACACATCACCCAGCGTGTATTGATTTTTATCGATGATCGACCCTGCATTACCCGCTGCAATACCTGTTCCTTTTTTTCTCCAGGGATATTGACCGGTTAACAAACCATATCTGGAAGGCGTACAGGTAGAGGAGGTTGCATAGGCGTTGGTAAACCGCAATCCCTGCTGCGCTATCCGATCGATATTGGGCGTGTGTATTGTAACGGCTCCGTTACAACTGATATCGCCATAACCCACGTCATCCGAATAAATGATAACCACATTGGGTTTTTGGGTGGATTGGGCAGTTAATGCCGTTGATATAACCAGGCAGCATAAAAGGGATAATGCGGTCCTTGCCATGAAATGATTCTTTAACATATGCAGAAAAAATTTGCCATTCTTTGATATATCCAATTAATTATTGAGAAATATTCAGCGTTACCGTTGCCGTTTGCAGCGATTCGCTGCTCGCCCTGATCGTAACCGTACCCGCCTGAAAACCGCTTTGGATCAGTGCCATGCATTTTCCGGAAAACGCTTTTCGGAAATCCGCTTCAAAAGGTGCCAGACTGGTGGCATCCCCATTGTCTACAGCCCTGAGCTTCCCTTCTCCCGATACAGAAAACCGAATCAGGTTATCTGCCAAAGGACAAAGATTGCCATCCTTATCCCTGACACTAGCGGTTACAAATGCAATATCTTCTCCATTGGCGGCCAACTGCGTTTTATTTACCTGTAATGAAAGGGTTGCTGGCATACCGGCCGTTTTGATAACCTGGGTTTCAGCAATCTTTCCCGCTTCATCATATGCCACCACTTTTAATTCACCTGGCTGATATACGGAGTTTTCCCATCTGAGCCGGTAACTGTCCAACAGGCTGTTTTTTACAAATGTTTTTTTGCCATAGCTTTTTCCATTGATAAAAACTTCTGCTGAAGGATAATTCGTATACACAAAAACCGGAACGATGGTCCCTTCCCTTCCTTCCCAGTTCCAATGAGGAACGGTATGCAATACTTTTTTATCAGACCAATGACTCTGGTAAAGATAATAGCGATCCTTGGGAATATTACTAAGATCTATGATGCCAAAATAGGAACTCCGGCTGGGCCAATCGGCATTATAGGGTGTGGGCTCACCCAGGTAATCGAAACCGGTCCAGACAAACTCTCCCGCAACAAAATCATTTTCCTGGGCCTTCCATTCCATATCGGGCAACTGTGACCACGCACAATATTCAAGATCATAGGCTGAAGACTGGTTATCGGGCCATTTTTTCATGATCCCGGTAGCTGCCGGAAGTTTGAATACACCTCGTGAACTCACAGTGGATACGGTTTCGCTTCCATAAATAACCCAGTTGGGATGTTGTTTATGGAGGGTTAGATAAGACCCCGGTTTATAATTCCAACCCGGAATATCTACAGCATCGGCCAATCCGTTATGAATGGCAGGATTCATGTTATTGAATCCGGCAGTTACAGGACGGGTTGCATCCAATTGATGACAGATGTCGGTCAGCGATTGCGCAATTTTTGCACCTTCAGGTTCATTTTGTTCCTTAACCTCATTGCCGATACTGTACATGATTAAAGCCGGATGGTTCCTGTCTCTTTGAATCAAGGCTGAAAGATCCTTGCCGGCCCATTCGCTGAACAACTTGTGATAGCCGTTTTCCACTTTTCCGGATTTCCATTCATCAAATGCCTCATCAATATAATAAAAACCCATCTCATCACAGAGTTCCAGCATTTCAGGGGCATGGGGATTATGGGTGCCACGGATCGCATTGCAACCCATTTCCTTCAGAAGCTGCAAACGGTACCTGAGCGCAGATGCATTCATTGCCATACCAAGCGCACCCAGGTCATCATGCAGACAAACGCCTTTTAGTTTAACAGGATTGCCATTGACCAGCATGCCCTTTTCAGGAAGAAATCGGATTGACCTGATACCGAAAACGGTTTTGTATTGATCGATGACTTCTGATCCCTGTTTGATGGTCGTTATCGCATAATACAATACAGGGTGATCTGCCGACCAGAGATCCGGTGAAGGGATATCGATTTCCTGTGAATTGACTAAAGCAACCGGTTGTTTCTGTATGTTTTCTCCAACTTTCTCATGGTGCTGGTTATAGATAACGGTTTCCAAATGGAACGAGCGGGTATTCTGTTGACCGGTTTCGATTTGGGTTTTGATCTTTACAAGGGCATGACCCTTTGCTATTTGAGGGGTGGTGATAAAAGTTCCCCAATGCGCGATATGAACGGGACGGGTTGTTACCAGCCGCACATTTCGATAGATTCCCGCTCCCGGATACCACCTGCCTGATTCTTTTGGATTCTCTAATCTTACCGCAATCACATTGTCCTCCCCAAAACGAATAAACCGCGTGATCGGAAAGCTGAAGGAAGCATACCCATAGGGCCATTCTCCGGCAAACTGGTTGTTGACAAAAACCTTTGCATGACTCATGGCACCGTCAAATTCCAGTGAAAATGCTTTTCCCCGGTCCTCCGCAGGAATGGTCAGATGTTTTCTGTACCAGCCGACACCTGTATACGGCAGGCCCCCTGTTCTGCCGGAACGTACCATGGGTGTTTTTTCACCATCTTCCGTAACCTGAACTTTTTGTA
>JAGWTX010000347.1 GCA_028875955.1 Bacteroidota bacterium
CCCCTGCTTGTTTTTTCTCAAAGTAAACGAAAAAAAAGACTGGCTGAAGCAAAAGCCAATGCAGAACTGGTTACCCAACTGACCCGCCATATTCAATACCTCTCCGATGATAAGCTGGAAGGCCGGAGAGCCGGAACCCCCGGGGAAAAACTTGCCATGCAATACATCATTGCACAATATGCAGCCATGGGTATGGAACCCGCCGGTAATAATGGCTACCAGCAGGAGTTTACGATTGACGAGGGCAAACAGCTGGACCCGGCCAATTACCTGGAAGTTGATGGTCAAACACTGTCTGTCATGCAGGATTATTTCCCGTTATCCTTTTCCGCAGTGAAAGAAATAAAAGGAGCACCCGCCATGGCCCTGAATGAAGCAGGTCAACCCTGGTTCAAAGACCTGAAAGAACTGCTGGAAGAAAATAAGAACAACCCGCATTTCAATATGGAAGATGCGATACATCAGCTGGCAAATGCCGTTGCTGCCAAAAAAGCAAGCGCCCTTTTTCTGTACAATACTTCCGGGGTTACCGATAATATACAATACAACAAATTCGATACCAGTGCCCCATCGCCTATTCCGGTGATATATCTGACACCGGAAGGACAAAAAAAATATTTTTCAGATAAGGCGGCTACACTGGACATAGCTTTAAAAGTCAGCTTTATCCATCCGAAAAGAACTGCCAGAAATATCGTTGCGTTTATCAATAACCATGCTGCCAATACCGTTATACTGGGAGCGCATTATGATCACCTGGGATATGGGGAAGACAAAACCGCGCTGGATACAGGACACCTCATTCATAACGGTGCCGATGACAATGCCAGCGGCACGGCCGCTTTGCTGGAACTGGCCAGGATGTTAAAGGGTAAGAACCAGCAACACAACAATTACCTGATCATACATTTTTCGGCGGAAGAACTCGGTTTACTGGGCAGCAAATACTGGCTGGAACATCCCACAAAACAGATTCATCCCAATTATATGATCAATATGGATATGGTGGGCCGCTATGATACCACACATAAACTCACCGTAGGCGGGTTCGGCACTTCCCCGGTTTGGTCTGAAGTGCTGGCTGCGGAAAAATCAGATCTGTTGATCAGGGTGGATAGTTCGGGATCCGGACCCAGTGATCATGCAGCTTTTTATCGTAAGGATATGCCGGTCCTGTTCCTCTTCACCGGCAGTCATCCGGATTATCACAAAGCCACCGACGATTGGGATAAGATCAATTACCAGGGAGAAAAAGACATTGTAAAATGGGTATATCAGATCATTGAACTGACAGACAGCAAAGGCAAACTGCCGTTTTCAAAAACCCGGGATCAACAGGAGGGAAGCCGGAAATTTACCGTCAGCCTGGGTGTCATCCCTGATTATGGTTTCACCGGAACCGGGATGCGGATCGATGGGGTGAGTGCCGGTAAACTCGCAGAAAAAACCGGTTTACAGGCAGGGGATGTCATTATACAACTGGGCGACTATACCTTTGTTGATGTTCACAGCTATATGGAAGTGCTGTCAAAATTCAAAAAAGGGGATAAAACCACCTTGAAGATCAAAAGGGGAACGGAAGAAAAAACATTTCGTATCGTATTCTAAACAACGGCCATGCGATTGAAACTGAATGTTGATGAACTGAATGATGACTTCTTTGAAGATACCCGGTTGCTGGGGATAACGGCGCCGGTTAAAAACTATCAGTTCTGTCTGCAGCTGAACAATCAATTGGGTTATGATTTCAGGTTGAACACCGATATTGAGATACATCTTCGCAGAAAAGAAAGGAGTTATTATTTTTCGGTTTACCAGTCGAAGGAACCCAACAGTTTCCTGAATCATTATCTCTATCACAACCAGTTTGACGGGGAATATCTTTTACCGGAATTCAAACACATGGACTTTTTATGGTTGATGAAAGGCGATCTGGTAGATGATGAAAAATGCGAGTGGATCAAACAGGCCGTAAAAAGCCTGAATGGGATCCAGTTGGTGGCCGAACTTACCAATGAACAGATCAAAAACAAGGGGAATATGGTGTTTTAAGCTTGCTTTTTTAATTATGAAAATCTATGAGTATGTGGGAAGAAAAAAACAATACCCTTTACCGGAAATTCAGTTTTTCCGATTTTTCAGAAGCATTTGCTTTTATGACCCGCGTAGCTTTGGAAGCGGAGAAAATGAACCACCATCCCAGATGGACCAATGTCTGGAACACCGTTGAGATCTGGCTCAACACCCATGACGCAGGTGATGTGGTTACCGAAAAGGATCAAACACTGGCAAAAAAAATTGACAGTCTATTCTAAGGCCCCTGGTTTTATTTGTATTACTGAACGTTGATGATCTTATCACCCATAGGTTCGGTCATCATGCCGATGGGCTGTAAAAATTCCTGTAATCCGAAATCGGTGAATACTTTTTTCAGCTCATCCACAGCAACGGGGTCAACGGCCATCAATAACCCCCCATTGGTCTGCGGGTCGGGTAGCAGGGTAAATGCTTCCATCACATGGATACCTGGTGCAAAAGACACTTTGTTGCTGTACCCATTCCAGTTGCGGAAAGTAGCATCGGGTACGATTCTTTGTGCCATATAGGTTCTGGCTGATTCCAGTATGGGTACGGCTCCATAATAAAGAGAAGCATGTAATCCGCTTCCTTCCGCCATTTCAATCAAATGACCCAGGAGACCGAAACCGGTAACATCCGTCATGGCGTGCACGCCACTCACTCCTCCCAACCTTTCTCCCGCTTTGTTTAAAGTGCCCAATTGCTTCAATAGCAAAGCCAGGTGGGATTCCTCTAAAAGCCCTCTTTTTTGGGCAGTAGCCAGGATACCCACACCAATGGGTTTGGTCAGAAAAAGCAGATCACCTGCCTTGGCCTGGTTATTTTGTTTCAGATGGGGGATGCTCACCATCCCGTTAACAGAGAGACCAAATATGGGTTCGGGTGTGTCGATGCTATGTCCCCCTGCCAGTGGAATACCCGCTTCTTCACAGATTTCCCTGGCGCCTTCCAGTACCTGTTGCGCAAGTTCAACCGGAATCTTGTCAACCGGCCAGCCAAGTATGGCAATCGCCATCAGGGGCTTACCCCCCATAGCATAAATATCACTGATCGCATTGGCGCCAGCAATCCTGCCAAAGGCAAAAGCATCATCTACAATCGGTGTGAAAAAATCAGTGGTGCTGATGAGTGCGTTTCCATTGCCCAGATCGTATACGGCCGCATCATCTTTTGAACCATTACCCACCAACAGGGATGGGAAATGGGTAGTTACCCTATTGCTTTTCAAGATCTTATCTAAAACGGCCGGGGCAATCTTACAGCCGCATCCGGCGCCGTGTGAGAATTGGGTGAGTTGTATCGGGTCCATAATCGAAAGTAAACCAATCCTTCCAATTCCCATAACCGGTTACAAATGAAGAAAGCTGCCTGTTCAGCAGCTCTCTTACCCCCAATTATTACTGATTAAGTAACGGGTGTAAGTTGCAGTATAAAGTCTAGTATACACATAGATTTTTACCAACTACCCGATTTATCCCATGAACCCAACCCCATTATTTTTAAAGGGGGATCGG
>JAGWTX010000348.1 GCA_028875955.1 Bacteroidota bacterium
AAAGTGGCCTCGCCAGGAATCGAACCTGGATCTGGAGCTTCGGAAACTCATATACTATCCATTGTACAACGAGGCCGGGGCTGCAAATGTAACAGAAAGACCGTAATTACCAAGAGAACAATTGCTGCAATGCCGCAGGCAGAAAAATACGGGTGGGTACGGAGCGCATGATCAGCAAATCATCCACCCAACCGGTTTCATTATCCAGGAAACGCAACACCCGCCCCGGCGGATTTTTTTCAAAGATCCGGGCAAATATGTCTGCACCCGACATGCGGCCGGATTGCAATACCCGCAATAATACCCCGTCGTAGAAACGGAACTTCCGGTCTGCCAGGGACAGCCGGTTTCGCATACTGCCGCCCGAGCGCAAATTTTCTACAATGGCAGCCGCCTGCTTCTGTATAAACCGGAAGGCATAGCCGCTGCTGCCCTTTGCCTGTCCGCCCGCAATGCCTATCTGGATGATCCGCCCGTTTTGCAGGGGAAAAGATTGGTTCGTCATGGGTATGACCCCGAATTCCCTGTGTTGTATGGTATAGTCCGTCACTGCCAGGTAACGGCCGATATAATCCTTCAGCGCCGCCTCATAGGCTTCCCGCGCCAACAGGGATTCCGAAAACAGGGTATACTCCACCAGTGCGGTCCGGGCCGATGTGGGCAACACATACACAAATGTGGTTCCTGCTTCCTGGCTTACCCTGAAATCCATGAAAGTGGCCGTACCAGGGTCGAAACAATCCGTATCGGTTTCAATGACCCATCCGGCAAAATGCTGGAGTAAAAAATGATTCCCCTTTTTGTCAATTTTGGCCGGCAACCCGTTCTCGGTAAAATGGATGCTGTTAAAAACATAAAGACCCGTGTATTCGAACAGATCGGTGCGCACCCTCACCTTACCGGGTTCGTTTTCGATGGCCATCACTTTTTCAAAACGCCATTCAATATTGCTTCTTGTGGAAGTTGCCCTGCTTACCTTCTCATACAGATCGATCCCCCGGATCATTTTGTATTGATAGGGTTGTATCCGGATGGTATCGGTATAATCCGCAGAAAAAAAACGTAGATTTTCCCAGCGATGATGCACGATCTGTTCAAAAAAACCGGGTTGGGTTTCCCAGAAACACCAGGTCCTGTCATTGGTATCTTTGAATGACTGGTCAATCACCAGTATCCGCTTATTCTCAAAAAATGAGTCGGCCATCATCCGCATCAGCAAACTGGATCCTGCGCAACCGGCACCTGTGATGATATAGTCGTAATGAGTTCGCAGGGTTTGGAGTTTGGGGTTTGGAGTTTGGGGTTTGGAGTTGGATTGGGGTCCCGCTATTCGCGGGATCTTCGCTTTGCTTCGATTTGGGGTTATTTAAAAAATGCTTATGTACTAATGTGCTAATGCGCTAATGCGCCAACTAGCTAATGCGCCAATTAGCTAATGCGCTTTGAAATTTGCTCATCCTGCCTCACTTTGTCCCAGTATTTTTTGGCCACCAGTAACATACCAAAACTTTCCCCCTCTTCCTTATCCAGGTGTTTGTGGTGCATCTTATGGGCCCAGCGGATGGCTTTGATGTAGCGGTTATTGCTTCGGGTAAACCATTTGAAACGCTGGTGAATGATGATCTCGTGTACGATAAAATAAGCAAACCCGTATAAGGCGATCCCCGCACCGATACTCACCACCCAATAAACCTGATTCATACTTCCCAGCATGATACATAACCAGCTGGGTATCGCAAATATGACAAAGAAGGCATCGTTTTTTTCAAAAAAACCCGGTCCCTTCTGGTGATGATCTTCATGCAGGTACCAGAGAAACCCATGCATCACATACCGGTGGGTTAACCAGGTAACCCCTTCCATGATGACAAAAGTGGCCAGTGTTATGAGTAGATAGATCATAGGACTAAAAATGTTCTGAGCGTTAGAAAGAACAAACATTGTATAAAGAACAAATGTACTGCGAAATGGTTGGGCTTGTTCAAACGGAGCATTTTGAGCACAAGTAACAAAAACAGGCTGATCAGAAACCAGCAGGTATAATTGAACAAAGGGATGTCCTGGTTTTCCCATTGCCAGAAACCCAGTTTCATGGCAACCGGCTCCATGATCCAGTCAAACAAAAGCGCCAGCAGCGCACCATCCACCACCAGGGATATCAGGGCCAGTCTAGGGGGAAGCAGGGAGCCGGCAGCTTCCATTTTATGCCTGAACCAATCATGCATCGATTCCATAACCGAAGCGGCACATAAGATCACCACAAACCAGTTTGCCCCGATGAGATAGGGAACCCCGTTCAATTTTGGGCCCAGCAGCGTTCCATACTGGTAATGACCAAATAGTTTGGCTGTATTCACCCCAATCATTTCCGTACCCATTCCTACCAGGAAAGCCGTAAGGATAAATAGAAAAAAACGCGCATTTTTTACCGGCTGTGTCCAAATCAGCAACAACCCCATCAAACCCAGATTCAACGCCGTATGCCGGATAAACCAGTCACGATAGGGTGTAAACAAAATGCCTATCAAACCGCAACCATGAAAAAGCAGGGCTAAAAAAGTGGCGATGGATTGTTTGGATAATTTCATACTTAGGCGAATAGGTTACCGGTGCGTTTTTTTTCGATTTTTTTTCTGATCCTCAGCAACCATGTCACTCATGATGGCCGCGCCCTGCAAACACAATGGGATCCCACCCCCGGGATGCACGCTTCCGCCGGTAAAATACAAACCCTGTATCTGTCTGCTGAAATTGGGATGCCGCAAAAAAGCCGCCATCCTTGCATTGGAACTCGTACCATACAAGGAACCCATAAAGGAAGCCGTCCGGGATTCGATCAGCACCGGATCAAGATAGGATTCCACTTCAATGCAGGCTGCAATATCCACACCCAGTATCCGGCTTAGTTTTGCAATCACCGCTTCTTTGTATCGGGTACGGTTTTCTGTCCAGTCCTGACCGGTATTGGCCGGTGCGTTCACCATCACAAACCAGTTTTCCTTTCCCTCAGGCGCCTGTATCCCCGGTTCGCATTTACTGGTTATGTTTACATAGACAGTGGGATCCGCATAGATTTTCTTTTTTTCAAAGAGATGGGAAAACTCAGCTTTATAATCCCGGGTAAAAAAAATATTATGCAGGTTCAGTTCCGGAAAACTCCGGTTCATGCCCCAATAAAAAATAAAGGCACTACTGCTTCTCTCCTGTTTCAACAGTTTTTTCGCCTTATTGGGATTGTCCAGGAGATGGGCATAGGTAAAATAGACATCCATGTTACTGACTACCACATCCGCAGGAAAATTTGTCTCATTCACAACCACACCCTGGACTTTTCTTTCGGATTCGATGATACGCTGTACCGGCGTATCAAAATGAAACTGAACCCCTTTTTTGAGGGCCAGCTGGTACAGGGCCCGGGTAATACTGATCATCCCGCCCCTGGGATAAAAAGTTCCTTCGTTGTGTTCCAGATGGGGAATCAGGCTCAGCATACCCGGCGCACGGTAAGGGTTACTCCCATTATACGTGGCATAGCGGTTGAATAACTGTACGGTTTTTTCATTGGTAAAATGACCGGCATTCACCTG
>JAGWTX010000349.1 GCA_028875955.1 Bacteroidota bacterium
TCACGGATGGCTGTGGGATCCGGGCTGCCGCTGGAAAACTCGTTGTAAATCTGGTCGGTGGTAACCAGCACGGTTTTGAAACCATCCTGCGTGGTATGCCACTGCGCCAATCGCTGCGCTTCGGAAAACAATCCAGGACTGGTTACCACCAGGTAATCTGCTGAAGCGCTGTTGTGCAGGTCCTGGTTGGGTACTTTTCCCATTAAAACAGGCTGGTACAGATCAGCCGGGATAAAGGCGGCAAATTCATGTAAATGGGAGGCATCCTGCCGGAAAGTGGTTTGGGTTCCGGCATGAAGAACGGTTAGTTGAACAGGTTGAAAGGGATCGGTGATATCCCACACCGATTCTGTACCGTTGGTATTGCCCAGGGTATATTGTGCGATGGCAGCAGGTGCTACTGATGCCGCATCCCGAAAAAACAGGGGATTACCGGGAGCATAGGCCAGCTGACACCGCCCCTGTACTTCCAGCCAGTCCAGCCAGCCCAGTGCCCCCGAATTGCCGGGTTGAAATTGCATGGAAACCTGGAGGTCGTTTTTCGGATCCGTCAGGGTCTGATCCAATTGGCCTGCAGTGGCATAATCGTCGAGGAAATTGCCGGTCACGGCAGGCATCACCAGGTTTCCCGGGGTTTGCCCGTTTAAGGCCACCTGAAACTGGCTGGCAACCCCAACCGATTTGGCAGCAAACCGGGTGGAAACCCTTACAGGGGCAGATACTAATCTACCGGGCCACTGGAGGGTAACCGTTCGGGTTTGGGTGGCGCCGGGCAGGCTGCTGAACTCTTCCCCAAACCATTCCTTGCCACTGTTTAAAAAATTGCGCTGGTCGTTTTCATAGAAATAAAGTTCATCATAGGAATTGACCGCAACCGTTGGTGTGCCTGACAATTGGGAATTGCTGATCCGTTTACCGGTTCCGCCAAGGGTGATGAAATAATAGCTTGTATCGGAATATAGGTTTTTCCGATGGTGCCATTGTTGGTTCAGGCTGTCCCTGATCCATTGTTGCGGACCGGGGGCATAAAACAAAAAATAGTCATTCGGATCAAAGACCCCGTCTCCCCCATCCACCATCTGTATGGCATTTTCTGTCAGGTCGTCGGGTCTGGCCAGGGCATTGTCTTCTTCCAGCATGGCTCCGCCATTTCCATAGAGACGGATACTGGCAGAAACGGGGTTGGTTAATCCGGGAATCAGTGTGCGCAGGAGATTGCCATCTACCTTATAAATGCCTTTTTTGGGGATGGCAATTTTATAGAAATTTCCTGTAGCCAGAACGGAGTGCGGGGCGTAGGTTCTCTGTGCCCTGAGTGTAAGGGGGTATTGGAGTATCATTACCCATAAAATCATTGCATATCCCCGCTTGCTCATAAATCGAATATCTTAACATTTAAGCAGCATTTGTTCTGCCGGATGCATCCTGTTTAAAATTAGGCTTTTGCTAACACCAAACCCCTGCCGCATTTTATTATATCAACAGAAATCTTCTATATTCGCATAGACGTATCTTAGAGAAACCCTATTTCAAATTCAATCTATTGAAAATGCAGTTATTGACAACCACCAGAAATTTTGTGTTGCTTCTGGCAGTAACCGGCTCACTGGCCTCCTGTAGTATGCTGAAAAAGAAGAAAGAGAAATCTGCAGTTACCGGTTGGAATTATAATGATAAGAACCAGGGTAATTTTACCGTTGCCCAACCCAAGGATATCAAAACCGCTCCCGGCCTGGTATTTGTTCAGGGTGGTACGTTTACCATGGGCGCCACACAGGAAGATGTGATGGGCGACTGGAATAACATACCCAGAAGGGTTACCGTCAACTCCTTTTTTATAGATAAGACCGAGGTAGCCAATGTGCATTACCGCGAGTATCTCTATTGGCTGGATAATGTATTCGGGCAGGCAGGCATGGATTCTGTAGTAGAACAGGCCAAACCCGACACCCTTGTCTGGAGAAGCGAACTGGCTTTTAATGAGCCTTATGTAGAATATTATTTCCGTCACCCTTCTTACAATTATTACCCCGTGGTGGGTGTCAGCTGGAAACAGGCGACTGATTTCTGTATCTGGCGTACAGACAGGGTGAATGAACTGGCTTTGATGGATAAGGGTTTCCTGGACAAACGCAGCCAGATCAAAAAAGAATTGAATGGTGCCGGTCAGGACAATTTCAACACCAAGGCCTATCTGATGGGTGAATACCAGGCAACCCCGGGTAAAGAAGCCACTTCCAAAAAGAATCCTTTACGGGATGCCCAGGGAAGACCCAGGACAACGGTTAGGTTTGAAGATGGTATCGTTTATGGCGATTATCGCCTCCCAACCGAAGCCGAGTGGGAATATGCCGCCTATGGTTATATCATGCAAAACCCGCAGAGAAAGACCAAGGGTAAGAACAGAGGAGAAGAAGTGATCTCCAATAAACAGATCTATGCCTGGAAAAATGACGGGTTTGATAATCTCCGTTATACCAAAAAAAGTGCTTTCCAGGGTGCTTTTCTCGCCAACTTTAAAAGAGGTGAAGGGGATAACATGGGAGTTGCCGGTGGCCTGAATGATAATGCAGCCATCCCTGCCGAAGTAACCTCCTTTATTCCGAATGGGTTCGGTTTATACAACATGAGTGGAAATGTGAATGAGTGGGTAATGGATGTGTATCGTCCGATTACCAACGCAGGAAGCGATGATTTTAATCCCTTCCGTGGTAACGTGTTTAAAAAAGTGGATATGAGTGGCGGACAGGGTAACCTGAGAGATGATCTGGGTCGTATCAAGATGATTCCTGAATCCGATTCAGCCCTGCGCAACCGCAGAAACTACCAGCGTTCCTATGCCAAGAACTACCTCGATGGTGATTCTACCAGCAATGCTTCATACGCAACAGACATCACTACCCTGATTTCTGATAAGTCGAGAGTTTACAAAGGCGGATCCTGGAATGACAGGGCTTATTGGTTAAGTCCCGGTGCCCGTCGGTTCCTTGATGAAGATTTGAGTACCAATACCATCGGTTTCCGTTGTGCCATGACGCATTTTGGTGCACCTGATAACCTTTCCAGTAAATCCAAAACAGGTACTTTCTTCCCTACCAGGAGAAATAAAAGATAATTAAGAGATAAGGAAAAGGAAGCATTACAGCAAGAAGCCATCCCTGATGAAGGGGTGGTTTTTTTTGCGAATTGGTCTTTGGGTATTGGTCTTTAGTCTTTGGTTGAGTTCGTTTTGCGAGTTATGAAATGATGAAATTGATAGAAAAGGTAACGCAGGGTTCGCAGTGAATCCGCAAAGTTCGCAAAAAATCACCCTATACTCTGCGACCCTTGCGTTTCCCCTGCGTTCTTTGCGATACAAAAAAGTTTGTAGGACAAACAGATTTATTTAAGTCTTTGGTTTTTGGGTTTTGGTCTTTGGTTGAAAGGTTTTATGGGAAAGGCTGTGATGGTAGTGGAATAAGAAGTTACGCAGGGTTCGCAAAAAAATCACCCTTTACTCTGCGACCCTTGCGTTTCCCCTGCGTTCTTTGCGATACAAAAAAAAGTTAGCAAGACAAGTAATTTTCAATAAACCAAAGAC